>NZ_LMVE01000126.1:1754-132495 GCF_001432185.1 Cylindrospermopsis sp. CR12
GTGTCAGGAGCCAGTTTAATTTTGTTATTACCCTCTACTGGATACCAAAATAAGTCCCCAGCCACAAACACATCTGGATTAGACTTAAATAGTATTTCCAGATTCTCTTTGATTTTCACAATCCATGTGAAAAGCCAAGTGGCTTCCGTCCCTTTCGGCGATTTTCTTGTGATAGAATTTGCGTCTAAAAATGGGAAGGAGGAAAAAGACAGTTCCCCTCCACCTGAAAAGGGCGATTACTTCGCGAGATCCCATAGGGAGTGCTTCGCAATCGTCATGTAGTACTCAAAAAAAGCAATGAGTCTATCTAACCCAATGGTAACCGGATCTATAGCCACTAAGCCAGGGATATATATATGATATATCTGAGTCTCAAAAATTGATTACCTATGACTTCTCGGTTGCCTAAGCTCCCCCACCCAACGCTTTTCCTAATCACAGCCCTACCTGTGGTAATTGCTGCCCTTTCATTTTCTTGGTATCAGAGATCAAGGTCATTCCAAGAGGCTAAATCCACACCTACACCTGTAGTTTCTACTACCCAATCTCCTGAAGCTCTTTTAAGTCAAGGCTTCCTCAGCTTGCAAAAGTATTGTGAATCACCACCATCCCCATCTGAAAATACACAGGCTCTATTAACCCCCCACTGTCCCAACTGGGTTCCTGGAGAAAGGATATTAGAAACATCATTCCAAAAACCAGAAGCAACCGTCCCAGAGAAAAAGTCACCTGGGTGGCTTCAATCTCTCAACCACATTATCACTGGGAATGCCAATACCCAAGAGCAAAACACACCTCCACCTAAACTACAGTCAGTTACCCCTTTCCCTGAATTGAACCGTCAAGCACGACTGGCTAGAGTTCCTATCTTCATGTATCATGACATCTTACCACAAAAACAAGTGTTTTTTGATGTTACACCGGAAGAATTAGAAGCTCACTTTCAACAGCTACAAAAAGAGGGGGTTACTCCCGTTAGCCCAGATTGGTTGTTAGCCCATTTGCGAACTGGTGCACCTCTCCCCGCCAAACCCGTATTGCTATCCTTTGATGATGGTTATGGGGGACATTACGAATATGTTTATCCTCTTTTAAAAAAATACAGTTTCCCAGCTATTTTTTCCGTCTATGTTAAAAAAATGGAGGGTAAGACGGCAAGATCTAGTCTAACATGGGAACAGTTAAGGGAAATGGCAGCCAGTCCCTTGGTAACCATTGCTTCCCATTCTGTCAACCATCCTCGGGATTTACGACAACTTTCCGAGGAGGAACTTTCATCGGAAGTGATAGATTCAAAACGGATTTTACAGGAGCGTTTAGGTATTCCGATCAACTATTTTACCTATCCTGAGGGGAAATTAGATGAAAGAGTTAGGGCGCGGGTAATTGCTGCTGGTTATCAGATGGCTTTTTCCATGGATGATGTAGATGAAAAATTTGTTGGTGATTCCCCCGATTTATTTACCCTAGGTAGGTTTGGACAGTCCCGTCTTGGAGAAATCGCTCCCCTAGCTTGGGGTGGATATCCAGCACCGGTAGATCGTACAAATTTCAACTTTAATGTTGACATTGAAAAACGAGAATACAAGGTAAATAACACAGAACTAATTCTTATTGGCGGAGGTATTCCAGGTACATTTCATGCCGACAGCCGCTATCAATTACCAGATATGCTAAAAGATACACAAGTAGTTGCTGCGGTTGATGGAGGTTTCTTTTCCTTAAAATACCTAGACTCTAATACGATGATTGGACCAGTTTTGAGTGGCAATCGTGGTTTTATTCCTGGTAATGCCAGTGAAAACTTGAAATTGCGAGACCGTCCCCTAGTCCTAATTAACCCCCATTCGGTTAGTTTTATACCTTTTGTTCCGGAAACCCACAATACCCTCGAGGGAATTCAAGCAACTTCACCGGAAAATAAGGGCGTAACGGATGCCTTCGTGGGTGCAGCATGGTTAGTAAGAAATAATACACCTCGACCTGCTGCTGATTTTGGTAACTTATATGACTATGATGCTGCTCGTCATCGAGCCTTTTGGGGGATCAATTTAGCAGGAATGCCAGTAATTGGGGTGACAAAAACTCCTGTAGGTTCTGTATCTTTGGGGGAGATTCTCTATCAGTTAGGATTTCGGGATGCGGTGATGCTTGATTCGGGTGCTAGCACTTCTCTTTCATATCGAGGCAAATCCTTAGTAGCTTATACTCCTCGTCCAGTTCCCCATGCGGTTGTCCTTGTAGCACCTCAAAACCCACAACCTGTTCCTACCCAATCCCCAAATAATTAGAGACTCAATCAATGGCAAATATGGTTGGTAAAATTAAAAGTATTAGTAACACTAACAATAGAAATATTCATAGTGCTATTACTAGTATAATATGTATGATAAGTTTGACGGCTGTGAGTAATATTATGGGATGCAGCAAAAATGTATTACCCAATAATATGGACTATTCCTCAACTTCCCCTATTTTTACGCCTTCCCACACTTTCACTAGTTCTAGTAAGTCTAAAACTGCTGCGGCTAAATTGCGACAATTAGGACTGAGATATCGCCAGCAAGGGCGTTATACAGATGCTATTATCTCCTTAGAAGAGGCCACCTCTGTGGAACCAGAAAATCTTTCTGGACAGGTTTTATTGGGTTGGACTTTACACCTTGGTGGTAGAGAAGCATCTGCTATGAAGGTATTAGAGCAAGTATTAGAGAAAGATGCTAATTATATTCCTGCATTAAATGCTTTGGGAATAGTTTATCTAGTGAGTGGAGATTTAGACAAAGCAGTAATAACTCATGAGCGTGCAAAAGAAATAAGGGCAAATAATGAAATCGCCTATTATAATCTAACTCTCGCTTATCAACGTCTAAAGAAGTATGATTTAGCAATAGCACGGGGTAAACAAGCCACAATTTTAGAACCCACCAATCCCCATCCTTGGGTTGCTTTGGCATTGGTTTATTGGGGACAAGGGATGAAAACACAAGCACGACAAACTTATAACCAAGCAGTACAGTTGGACTCTCGTTATGGACAATCTAAATTTTTAATTAACCTTAAACAAGCTGGGTTCAGTGAAGAACAGATAGATAATGTAAGAGAGATTGTAAAAATCCTCTAAAATATAGCTTGTGCCAAAACGCGATAAACAGAGTAGATGAATAAAATTGAGTGCATGCGTTTTGGCTTCTGTCGGGTTGCTCGATCAATAAAAATGGTAGAATAGGAATAGAGTATAAAAAATTAAACGAATGAATTCTAATAACTTACAACAAAATCTTGATAGATTCCGTCCCTGGTTAACCTTATTAGCAGTAACCTGGTTGTTAGCATCTTTGGGTCTAGGTTGGTTGGTAAACTCTTTAATAGTTATTTTCACTCTGTTCCTGATTATACCATTTGTGGCATTTTTTGGCTTTCGCTGGTGGTTGCAAGGGAATTTAGTGACTGATAAATGTCCAGTTTGTGCATTTGAATCAACCGGTTTAAATAATACCCAACTCCAATGTCCCAATTGTGGTGAGCAACTATCAGTGAAAAATGGTAGATTTAGCCGTTTAACACCAGAAGGTACAATTGATGTCACAGCAGTGGATGTGACAACAGTTGAAATAACAGCTAAATCACCGGAAGAATAAACTGCATTTATTAATTTTGCTTTTTTTCACTTTTTCACCAGAATATAGGCACTGGCGTATTCTGGTAGTTGTCTAATATACTGCCTAAATTCCGTTTGATTTTTAAAAACACCCGCTAGGTAGTCTAACTGATGTAGGTTGGGTAAGAATGCTCCACCCGTGTCCGCTACCACTCCCATTTGTAGACGTTTATTTTTTCCCTGGTTATATTCAATTAATACCACTCTTCCTAAACCAATATTCAGCACGTCTCCAGCAAAAGTGACACCTGGTTTAATGGAAATTTTCGCGTCTATTTTATATCCATAACCTTTGATTTGGTCAACTGGTCTGAAATACCAATAACGCTTTTGTAGTGTGTCCTTGACTCCTCTTATGTAGGATATGCCATTATTTCTGTCTACGTTAAAAAATCCCTTAGAACCATCGGTAAAATTAATTAATATTGTCCCCTGCATTAATGCTTCCTCCAGTCCTTGACGAGTCAAATATGCTAGAGTTTCTACTTTGCCAAATTCCTTTCCACCTGGTTCATAAATTCCAGATAGTACGTCCTGCTTGGTGTATTTAGTGTAAAATTTATCGGTGGCTAAATTGTCTTTTAAGCTATAAATTGGTATGTTGTATGTACTTGTTTTGATATGAGAACCAGGATGAGTGAAAACCGCATACTTTGTAATTCTCAGTTGTTTTTGTTCTGGTTTATCTGGATTATAAGCTTTCCATTTAATTACCCGAAAATTGGCATTAATAAAATTAGGATCTTGCAGTCGGGGAGGTCGGTTTTTCTTCAGATCTTCCCGTAAGGTGCTAATCATAAAATCTAGGGTTTTTAGCACATCTTCTACCTTAACGCCTTGACTTACTAATAATCCATTTCGAGAAATATTTTGATCCTTTTGAGAATAATCTTGAAAATATTTCCTGGTATTTGTCAGTACAAACAATAAATCGTTGGCATTAAAACTCACTTTTGTATTTGGTAATTTCATGGGTTCTAAAATAGACTTCCCATTCAGACTATATTTATATTTTTGCCATTCATCAATCACCGAATAAAAGACAGATGAATCCTGGGGTTGCTCAATTCTTGGCTGTGTATGTAAGGGCTTATTGGTTGCGTGTAGAAATTGATATTGATTTACACCGATAACTGATAGAAAGGTGATCATACCCGCTAAAATTTGAACTTTGAGACCCAATCGCATGTTAATCATAAGCTGTGTTTAGACTTTTTAGACTTTGTAAAAAGAATTATTTCAGAAATTGTAGATTTTGTCTATTATTCATCCATTTCCTTTAAGGTGGCTAAAGCGGAGGGGGATAACCGACTCAAATAACGGAAAATCCAATATTTGAAGATGGTGTTTAAAATTACGGGGAAAGTAGCAATAAAAAGGAATATGACATTTCTATTTGCTGGTAATCCCAAGTGTTCTGCTAGACTTTCTAAAATAATTTCCCAACCATGGGGAGAGTGGAAACCTACAAATATATCCGTTATTAAAATAATTAGAAAAGCTTTGGCACTATCACTTAACCCATAGGCTATTTTATCTAACAATGACTGAACTACCTCTATATCTTTTTTTCTCCAACCAATAATAATGGCAAAGGAGATTAATGATATGACATCGGCAAATATATTACCTATAGCCAGACTACTATCACGACGAAATTCCTCTGCTAGATCCAATGCTTTATCTTTTACCTCTAGTTCTATTTCTTCAACAGATAAAGGGGGTGCCGTATGTAATAAATTTTGGAACTGCAATTTTCTCTCGAAGTTTTTCAGTTCATTCATTGCTTTTTCCTCCATTTCTCGGTTTAAAAACACTCTTTGATTATCTTGACTCATCCACTGAGTAAATAGAGGTGTAAATAATAAGTTTTTAGAAAAATTTTGTACTATTAATGGGATAATTATTATTAATAGGAGGAATCTAATTCCTATCCTAGTTTTATTTCTAGAAATGCGGTAGTTGTTGATGAAATCACTCTCTGCTGTTGGGGTGAAGTCCTTAGCAATTTTACTCAAAGTTCTGGCAATTGATCCGGGAAATACTCCTTTTTTTTGATTATCATTGGAGTCTACATCTGTTGATTTATTATTGAATTGAACTTCTTTATCACTGGTTTTTAATGGTTGTGTAATTTCCATGTATTTACTATCATTACGCTTTTGAGTATAATTGCCGATAACTTCATCAATAAATTTAAGTTTTTCTAAGAGATCATTATCATAAACATATTGATTGTTGGTATCGGTAGATCTATCGGTAAAAGTCATGCCTAAATTAAATTCTGCCAGTCGAATTTTAATGGTAGTTAAATTTCTATTCAGGTCCCCTTGCCAAAATTCCATGAGATTACCACTATAGTTTGCAGACTGAGGGGAAATTTTTTGCCCGTTAAACTGTTGAATTTCAATATTTCTAATCTCCCAAGCAGCTCGATAAGCCGCTAAAACAGCTCTGTGGGGAGTGTTAATAATCCAGCTTTTCAACCCAATCCAATAGGTTGTGATTCTTTGATAGGGATCCTTAGTATTCATGATGATGAGGGAATGTATTTTGGTTCATTCGAAAATTGCCACACGCAGTTGGCTTCTTACATTAGACGAAGTCAAGCCCAAGTTGCAAATTCACCTTGACAAACACGGTGGAACGGTTTATTATGGTTGGTTGTGCACTAATTTGGGAGTATATACCAAAACCACGTCAAGTGGAATCAGTGCCAATCGTCTCTCTCATTCTCGCTCGGATCAGGTAGACACCAAAGGCTGGTAAAAAGCATACTACAGCTATAGACAGAAGATCTTTATGGATCAATGCCAGCTACCTGTACGGCAAATTTAAGGACAATCCCATGACTTACGCAATTATTGAAACCGGTGGCAAACAGTTAAAAGTAGAAGCAGGTCGTTTCTACGATATTGAACTACTCCACGCTCAACCAGATGAAAAAGTAACTATAGACGCAGTGTTACTTGTGCAACATGAGAATGGACTGTCCATAGGGCAACCAAGAGTCTCTGGTGCAACGGTAGAAGCAACTGTCTTACGGCATTTTCGAGGTCGTAAGGTCTTGGTTTACAAGATGAAACCCAAGAAGAAAACTCGCAAAAAACGTGGGCACCGTCAGGAAATTACTAGGCTTTTGATTAACTCTATTAAGCTTAATGGCGAAACTCTTGCCCATCAAGACTCTCCCCTTTCTCCTGAACTCCTTCCACTGGAAGACCCAGGTCTTGATTTGCAAGGTGAATGATAAGTTTAACCTTAATTTGAATTTAATTTGACAAGTTTGAGAGGAAAATATGGCTCATAAGAAAGGTACAGGAAGTACACGAAATGGTCGCGATTCTAATGCTCAACGCCTGGGTGTAAAGCGTTTTGGTGGACAGGTTGTACGTGCAGGAAACATCCTAGTACGCCAGCGTGGCACTAAGTTCCATCCTGGTAATAATGTTGGCATTGGCAATGATGACACCTTGTTTGCTTTAATTGATGGTGTGGTCACTTTTGAAAGAAAGGGCAAAAGTCGCAAAAAGGTTAGTGTTTATCCCCGTGTTACTGAGGAAGCGGTAGCCAGCTAGTTATCCGTGGGTGGAATAGGGGGAAATGGGTAAAAATTAAGCCCCCTTGCACTTGCTTTAATTCTAGTGTTCTTAAACAAATGTCTTCCACAAAGCGCCTAATCCTAAGCCTGAAAAGGAAAATAGGGAGATCAACCAAAAAGTTAGGCCTGGTTTCAATCCTTGGGACTGAAAGTCTATCTTAGCTAGTATGGTTGAGGAAATAATTAGTAAAGCATCTAGAAATACTCTAAACCAAGCAATCATCAGGAAAAACAAAAAAGCCGCTAAAATTGTCACTGCAAAACTCTTGAGATTTGATTCGAACAATATAGTGTAAAAACTGACTATTTCTGACAGTGGAGTAGTTAAGCTGTTTAACAAGAGCAATAGTCCAACCCCAAGTATAAACCAGAAAAATAGGGGGGGGTTAGTCTCCGATACTAGCCAACCCAGGGCGATGTAGCTAAGAAATACCAAAATTAGAGACAACCAAGGAACTTTTTGCAATATTGACATATTAGGGGGAGATGGTTATTTGAGTCCACGGACGTTTATACTTACTTATACTTCCCATTTTTACCGTATATGCTATAAGATTAACTAACTTTTAACTTTTTGATGGACTTTCTAACCCTGGAAATTTAGTTGGGTTAAGATATTAAAGATTTGTAAATTAGTGTAACCAAGTGTCATCTTTCAAGAAAGGTCAGGGACTAATCATGAGACAACTAGTGATTTTTGAGCGCGTATGCCTGATTGGTCATATCGTTTCTATGGTTTTCGGGCTCGTGGGAATACTACTGGTAATTCCCAATGCTGAGTTAATTTTTGAAGAGGTACTAAATTTATCAGAAGTAGGACAAACAGCCATGCAGTGGAGTATGGCTGGTGGTGGTGTTGCTTACATGATTTTAGGTGCTGTAGGTGTTTTCCTCTATGCTGTCCGAAACTTAGGTTTGGCAAGATCCCTATATTTCTTGATTCCATCTTTATCTATTTCTTTGACTAGTGAGTTATTGGGAACCAGTACAGGTTTTCCTTTTGGTCACTATAGCTATTTAAGTGGTTTGGGTTATAAAATTGCAGGTCTCGTACCTTTCACTATTCCTTTATCTTGGTTTTATGTGGGAATTGTATCATACTTGTTAGGACGTACTGGTTTCGATGTAGATAGAAAACCTACTTTACTGCGTCATTTAGGTGCGATCGCATTGGGAGCTTTATTGCTCACCTCTTGGGATTTTGTGTTGGATCCAGCAATGAGTCAGACGTCCTTACCATTTTGGTATTGGCATCAACCAGGTTCTTTCTTTGGCATGCCTTATCAAAATTTTGCTGGTTGGTTTGGCACCGGTTCTTTGTTTATGACAGTATCAGCCTTATTATGGAGAAATAACCCAATTAATTTGGAAAGATCCCAATTAAACGTAGCCCTAATAGTGTATCTAGCCAACTTTGGTTTTGCTACTGTTATGAGTTTAGCTGCTGGGTTCCCTATTCCTATAATTTTGGGTCTATTCCTAGGAGTTGCACCTGCTATCCTATTATGGTCAAAAGCGCCTAGTAAATCCATTTCTGCAGGACTAGAGTCAGGAAATCAGTCGGTGATGAGCAATGTTAATAATGTTAATGTTGTTTTAAAATAATCCTCCAGTGCTGGGTGAATAAAAGTTCAGATTTTTCACTCAGCACTGCGTCATAAATCTCTTTAGAGAAAGTTAATAGAAGTAACGGTATAAAGATCTTGATTAGAGAAGCCAGTATTTCCCTAGAATTACCCCTAATATTGCTAGTGTTTCAGGTTCCAGCAGTGCTAATTTTAATCTCACGGTTGCTGAAAGGACCAACAAGACACCCACCCATAGAACCACAACAACCCACCCCTGATATGTTAGGCAGCGTAAGTGTGATTGTGCCGACTTTAAATGAAGCCCTACGCATCACTCCTTTACTAAGCGGTCTGACTCGACAAAGCTACGAGGTTAGGGAAGTAATTGTTGTTGATAGCAGATCCAAGGATGGCACTCCGGATTTAGTTAAAGCAGTACAACAAAAAGATCCTCGATTTCGGGTTATGACAGATGACCCCCTACCTACTGGTTGGGTAGGTCGTCCTTGGGCCTTACATAATGGCTTTTTGTTTAGCTGTGAGGAGAGTAAGTGGTTTTTGGGAATGGATGCGGATATTCAACCCCATCCTGGGCTAGTAGCTAGTCTAGTTAGAACTGCTGAAGCTGAAGGCTATGATTTGGTTTCCCTGTCTCCTCAGTTTATCCTTAAGTATCCGGGTGAATGTTGGTTGCAACCCTCCCTGTTATTAACACTGTTATACAGATTTGATCCGGCTGGTACTCGTACATCCCAGCCTGAAAGGGTAATGGCCAATGGGCAGTGTTTCCTATGTCGACGCTCAGTTTTGGCCACTATGAATGGTTATACTAGTGCCAGGAGTTCCTTTTGTGATGATGTTACTTTGGCTCGCAATATTGCTGCTGCGGGGTTTAAAGTGGGTTTTTTAGATGGAGCTAGGGTTTTTCAAGTGCGAATGTATGAGGGCGCCATGGAAACCTGGAAAGAATGGGGTCGTAGTTTGGATTTAAAGGATGCTTCCCCACCTGGTCAAGTTTGGGGGGATCTGTGGTTATTGTTCTGTGTTCAAGGTTTACCCCTACCGGTGATTTTAGCATTCTTGCTGGTTTCCCCATCCCCCTATCTCCCTGGTTCCCTTTTATTGGCGTTAAATGTTTTTTTATTGAGCATCCGCTTTGCTCTACTGCTGGCAATTTCTCCTTCCTATGACCGAACAAATGCTTATGGTGGTTGGTTATTTTGGCTTTCCCCTTTCTCTGACCCTCTAGCAGTTATACGCATCTTTTTATCAGCACTTCGCACTCCTAAAGAGTGGCGTGGTAGAAAGTATTGATTAGTGTTAATTAATTATCATCCTTTTCCACTTGATCGCCCCTTTCCAGCTCCCACAAAATCTGATTCCCTTCTCGTCTGACTCGTGACACTATCCAGTTACGCCATCTCCACTGATCACCGCGACTTGTCACTGCACTGGCATGAACATCCATTAAATCTGCTAGTTCGGAACTGGTGATTAAGTAACCTTTCTGGGCAATTTCGTCCCCAATCTTTAGGGTTTCCATGAGATTACGGATTTGTAATATTCTCATTTCCGGGGGTTTTTCTTCCTGTGTCACCACAGATATTCCTGTAGATGTTTCCATAGTTCTTTCTTCCAATAAACAAGTTCTACCTTCCAACATATTTTGAGCAATTTTTGCTGATTTTGTTGGATAATCAGATACTTTTGTTACATCTCTTTGAGTTATTTGGGTTAAGGTTTCTTGACAATTAGTTAGCAACTGTTGGGGGGATAATTGTTGCAAAGGGGGAATTTTGCCACTCGCAAAAGAACGGGCAATAACATCGCATCTTTCATTACCTATATCACCCGCATGTCCACGTACATGTTGCCACCTGACTAGCTTGGTGTTCAGCTTGTCTATAATTTTTAGTAGCTCTTGGTTTTGCACCGGAGTGCCATCTGATTTTTTCCAACCCTTTTTTTTCCATCCATGTATCCATTTAGTCACACTATTAATTAGATATTCGCTATCGCTATATAGAGTAATAGGTTCAACTTGTCCGGATTGAGCTAATAATTGAAGTGCCCCGATCGCAGCTTGGATTTCCATTTGATTGTTTGTAGTGTAGTCAGATGCTTCCCCCATTTCATGAATTGAACCATCATGAAAGTAAACAACCACACCCCAACCACCAGGACCTGGGTTTCCCTTGCAAGCTCCATCGGTATATATACTTTTAATTATGCGTTGATTTGACATGATAATTGGTTAAAAGTCTACTTGGAGTTTATTCATATATCATATCCTTCAGTTATTTTTGATGATGCAATTGGGACAAAGGAGTTGACAACCCATCGATACTAACAAAATTTTTCTGCTGATGATATTCTCTAATACCTAGTTGGCCCTTTTTCATAGCCCAACCGATCAAAGTTTGTCTTTGTCCAAGGTATTCATAAAGTGGTACTCCAAAACCACAGGAAGTTTGTATTCTGTCAATATCCGCAACAATGATTTGTCTCGTTCCAACTATGGGAGGAAATAAGGAATATAATTGATCCCACTCATAATCATCAGGTAAAATAGTTCTTCCCTGACCATAGAGTCTGAGAATGCAGGGAGGTTCTTGGAAAGCACAAAACATGAAAGTAATTCTGCCATTTTCTAACAGATGAGCAGAGGTTTCGTTACCACTACCTGTTAAATCCAAATAAGCAACCCGGTGGGGTGAAATGACTCGAAAACTGTCTAATCCCTTGGGAGAAACATTAACGTGGCCTGTGGAACTTAGAGGAGCTGTGCCAACCAAAAAAATATGCTGCTTGGCGATAAATCCTTGTAACTCCTCCGTAATAGAGTTAAAAACCTTAGCCATAAATAATTGGGATTTGCTAATATTTTTCTTGAGCGGTTATTTTATATTCCCAGATTAACTGCTGATACAAATGTCGTCAATATTTTTATCTCCTCCCATCCAAAAAATTCACAATCCCCTAGCTGACCATTTAAGTATTGAGTTATATGTTTTACGCTTAGATTTAATACATTTACAGATAAATGGTAACAAATGGTTTAAGTTGAAATACAATCTCTTGGAAGCGAAACATAACCAGTGTACCAGCTTGCTAACCTTTGGTGGTGCATATTCCAATCATATTTTTGCTACTGCAGCTGCGGGTAGGATTTTTGGCTTTGAAACTATTGGTGTTATCCGGGGAGAACCAACCCTACCTCTTAACCCTACCCTGCGCTTCGCCCAGGAACAAGGTATGAAATTATTATATTGCGATCGCCAAACTTACCGACAACGTCATACACAAGAAGTTCAGGAAGAGTTCAAAAAACAGTTACCAAGATCCTCAAATGAAACCTTTATTATTCCTGAAGGTGGTGGTAATTTAAATGGCGTGCGCGGGTGTATGGAAATCATGCAAGATCTACAATTTTTTGATATAATTTGCCTAGCTTGTGGTACAGCTACCACCCTCACAGGTATTGCTCTATCACCCGGGGGTAGAACCAACTTACCAACAAGAATTATGGGCTTTCCCGTATTGAAAGATGCCAGATTTTTAGAGAGGGAAATAGACAGACTAATCAGCGACTACCTAAACTCTAAGCTACCCACTTTGGTAAATCATCCTACGTCTTGGCAATTAATCTATGATTACCATTTTGGCGGATACGGAAAAATAGATCAACAACTAATTCAATTCTGTCACCAATTCCATCAACAACATCATATACCACTAGATTATATATACACTGGTAAAATGTTTTATGGAGTTATAAACTTGTTAAAACAAGGATTTTTCCCACCGAGTAAAATATTACTAATACATACTGGTGGGTTACAGGGAAATTTAGGAATAGAGCAAAAACTCACCCAAAAAAGGGATAATGACCCCTAACCCCTTTAAGCAGTGCGAAAGCGAGCCAACTCCTGACCGGTTTTAGCATCATGAGCATGAACCGTGCAGACCAAACAAGAATCAAAAGAACGAGCAACATGTCCTACTTCCACCGGATCCGTAGGATCAGTAATGGGAGTACCAATTAACGCCTGCTCCACAGGTCCAAGATGACCATTACCATCACGAGGTCCAATATTCCAAGTTCCGGGAGCAATAACCTGGTAGCTCTTAATCTTACCCTCAGCAATTTCTATCCAGTGACATAAAGCACCTCTAGCTGCTTCCGTCGCTCCCCAACCTTTACCATCTTTTTCTTGGGGTTTAATATACCAAGGTTCGTTTAATTTAAACTCTCTCAAACAACGTTCTGCTTGACGATATAACTTAACCAGCTCATGAACCCTAGCCAATTGTCTGAGATGAACACTTGCACCACCCATTTTTTTAAAAACATCCAAAATAAATGGGTCATAATGTTGCCAAGTTTCTCCACCATTCCCACCTGCAACTAATTGACGTGCCAAAGGACCTGCTTCCAATCTACCTAAATCTTGATGAAGGACTGCACTAGACCAAGAATAAGCACCGACAAAATCCTTTTGGTTGTTAATAGTTGGGGAAGTCTTGCGATCGCTTGGATGCCAATCCTGAGTACCTTCATCATACCAAGAATGGGTTAAATTTTCGCGAGTAAAAGCCTGATTCATAATAGAATGTTGATCTTTGTGACCATCATAAACACCACCCTTCATAATCACTGCTGCATTGCGCCCATCAATAGTAGGTTTATTATATTTATCCTCATGAGGTAAATATCCCCAGGTAACAAATTTTTCCACACCCACACCATACTTATCCAGTCCAATCTCTAAACCCATACGCCAATACAAACCCAGATCAGATTCTCTGTGTTTAATATCCTCCTCCAACCAAGTTTGAAAATCCTGATATGATTGAATTTCCTCATATCTTTCCAATGAACAACCCAACCACACCGGTTCTAACCAATTAGTGCGAAAATATTCTAACATTCCCCAAGCGCGGGTAATATCACTGAGAGAGGGGGCGCACATCACACCACCGGGCACCATATAACTGCTGTGAGGCCATTGCCCTCCTAATAAAGCGTAGATTTCCACCGGTTTAGCAGAAATAGTGACACCAAGTTCGTATGATTTGCCTGTAAAAGCAGCAAAGCGACGACAAGCTTCATCATAAAAATGACTACTGCGATAATTCTGGTGAGTTAAATCAATAGCAAATAATCCGTAAAAATAACGAGGGATACTTTGAATCGTCTCCACAATTTGACCTAAATTTCTAGCCAAAATTGCATTTCTAGGAACCTCTGTTTGCCAAGCAGTATCTAAAGCCCAAGATGCAGAACTTAAATGAGAACCACCGCAAATACCACAAATTCTGGGAGTAACAATTAGTCCAGCTTGAGGATCCTTATCGCGTAAAATGATTTCAAAACCGCGAAAAAGTTCTGCATGAGTCCAAGCGTTTGTCACGTATCCATCTTCTATTTCCACTCGGACATCTAAATCACCCTCAACTCTACCAACGGGTGCAATATCTAATGTTTGAATTGGCATATTTTTACAGCATTAGCAATGGGTTGACAGTAATTGTTTAGATCTAAACCAAAAAGAAATCCTCATCAGTCCATTTTGGTGCAGTATCCTTGGCTACAACCGTGAATACCGCATAATCTTTAGGATTAACCCCTGGGGGTATTTCCTTGGGAACACCCATAATGGTTTGGGTCTTAAATACTGTTCCCGGTTTTAGATCATGAAAAGGAAATTCCGGTTCTGTACAACCAATACAGGGCATACCAGCACGGGTTTTTGATGATACTCCATTCCACAAAATCCGATTACAGGAGGAATGGGTCATGGGTCCACGACAACCTAAGTCATAAAACAAACAACCTTTGCGATCGCCAAATTCTGTAGTTGTTGCCCTATAAGCAAAGTGAATATTGCGGGTACAACCGGTTTCAGCAAAGGTATTAAAGAAAGTTTGGGGACGATGTAGTTCATCTAAAGCAATATCACTTATACGTCCAGTAGCAATTGCCACTAATATTTGCGATATCCAATCGGGGTGAGCGGGACATCCGGGGATATTAATTACTGGTAACCCGCCCTTACTAATAAAATCTTCACCTAAAAACCCGCCCTTTTTCCGTTTGAGGAACTGTAAACCTTGAGATTCACTGGGGTTAGGTGACATAGCGGGAATACCCCCCCAAGTAGCACAGTCTCCAATAGCAACTACAAAATTAGCAGCTTTGGCCAAATCTTCTAACCATTGTTTCATGGGACGGTCAGCAAAGCGATTCCACTCCCCAGTACCATTGGGAGCGTTGACGACAGTACCTTCAAACACCAGGATATCCAGGGGAGTTTTACCCAAAATACATTCCCACAATAGGGTTTGTAGGTTGGTGCCCATTTCTAAACCCAGGGAGGGATGCCAGAGAATCTTAATTCCAAAGTCAGCTATCAGGTCACAAGCGGTGGGATCCTCCGCATTTAAAAAGGACATGGTGTCACCAGAACAAGCACCACCTTGTAGCCAAAGTACATTAGTCATTGGGTATATTGTGTCGTGATGGGGAAGGTTGTTAGTTTGCAGTCGTTTTAAGGTAAAAATACACAGAGAAGCGGAAACTTATAGATTTTAATTAGATTTTGATTAGATTATGTTAACCTTAATATCAAATTTCCTTCCGATGTTAATGTGACCAAAACCAAAAAATTATGATGTATAATAGTGTTACCTTAATTAATTAGATTGTTGGTTTTGTCGTTTTTTTATTAATTTATTTTTTATTTTGCAGATGCACACTTGGCAATGGCAAGAATGGCAAAGTCTACCATATCTTACTTGTAGTATTTTGACACCCTGGTCCCATGGGTTTTTTACCCAGCAGTTTTGGCCTCTCCCACCTCATGAATTGACTAGGGTATTACAACCACAGGCCAGCACTTATCGTTTAAAACAAGTTCATGGTAATATAGTGTTGACACCCCAGGAGGTAAATCAGTATTTAACTGAATTTGGTGATGAACTGGCGTTAGCAGATGGTTTAATTACCCAGGAAGCGCAACAAGCTGTTTGGGTTGCTTCTGCTGACTGCACGCCCGTTTTAATCGCTGATGCAAAAACAGGAAAAGTGGCAGCCCTACATGCGGGTTGGCGAGGTACAGCAGCTAGAATTGTTCCTCAAGCAATTGAAAAAATGCTATCTCATGGTAGTAGATTGGAGGACTTACGCATTGCTATGGGTCCTGCGATTGCTGGAGAGGTTTACCAGGTTTCTCTGGAAGTGGCAATTCAAATCGGAAGTTCGATTTTACCCGACCATGAACCGGAGAGAATAGTTGCTACTTTACAGAGTTTATCAGATTCTCCCCTTTTACCCGATGCAGAACCAGGCAAGATTCGTTTAGATGTCCGTCGGATTAATGTTTTACAATTGGAAGAGTTAGGAATTAATTCAACTCAAATTGCTGTTGCTCCTTATTGCACGTATCAATGCCCTGAACACTTTTTTTCTTACCGAAGACAAAGGGAGAAAAAAGTTCAGTGGTCGGGAATTGTCAGTGTGGAACTAGATGGAAATTAAAGCCGATGATGGGATTTGAACCCACGACCTGCTGATTACGAATCAGCTGCACTACCACTGTGCTACATCGGCACAAACAATATATAACCATAACACAATCTCGGAAAAAATGCTAGACCCAAATATTAAAAATCGCTTAAAAGCTGAAATAGGTTCGCCCTATAAAGGACTAAGACAATTTATTTATATTGGTATGGGTGCTTCTGGTCTTATAGGTGCCTTTGTGTTTTTCTTTCAAATATTGGCCGGTAGGAACCAAGCTCTACCTAATTTTGCCCTGCAAGTAGGAATTGTTGCTATAATGGCCTTATTATGGAAATGGGAACGCAAAAGCAAAACCTAGGGTTACCTTAAACTTTAATCATACAACCAAGTGTTATTAGAAAAGTCGTCCTTTTTTGTATCTGCTTTAGACTTGTCTATAAATATTCCCGGAGGACTGTAAGATTTTCTGGGGTTGATAACTAAGGACTTGGCAACATCTTTTGTTGGTTGTGTGGATTGGACAGATTCCCCCGTAGAATTGGGTATGACTTGTTGAGCTGGTTGCTGTTTGAGTTGATTGTTTTCCTCTATTAGAGTAGAATTGGATTCAGCTAATTTTAGAGCGGTTTTTTTCGTCTCGTAGAGTTCCTTACCTAATTTCTCCGAGAGAGACCTTTGTTCTGATAAGGCGTTCTTCAATTCACATATTTCCTGCTGCATAGCAGTTTCTCGGACATGGTATCTGTTCAGGGACTCCTGAAGTTCTTGTACTGTAACTCCCCAGTGCAGACCGTTAGAATTATCACTGGTGGAATTACTTGAGACTATGGTGACAGAGTTAGATCCATCTTCAGGGAGTTCCAGATCTGGAATCTTTTTTGCTGTGGTTTCAACCACAGATTCATCGGGAGTGAACTTTTGAACTTCCTCTTGTAGTAGATCAGTGAGACGTTTTCTAGGCATTATATTCTCCGTGTTAAATATATTATCTTGTTTTATACATAAATGTTTTGACAAACAGGAGAGTTAGGTAATTAAACCACTATTTGCTCAATCATTTTCTGCTCCAACAAGTCTAGTAAAGTATCCACATCTTGGTTTACCCGTTCAAAGCATGTGCGGGGTGACGATTCAGGAGCGAACTGAATCAACTTAATTTCTCCTTGGCCAATCCCAATCATCAAAACCTCAGTTTCTGGGTTATTATTATCTATGATTCCCAAAAGTTCTTGGAGTCGTTTTTCCACCCGCTCATTTAATTTTTCTACTGCTTCTTGAGGACAATAGACAAAATGAGGCTGAGGTTGTAAATCAATACCAATAGTCCCCTGACTACTGCCATTTTCTAACCACAACCCCCAATATAAAGCTGCTAACTCCTGCTGGTTTTCTTTGACAAACTTATCTAGCTGCCTATGCCATTTTCTATCACTTATTTGCGGGTTTGGATTGTTAAACATAATTCGAGACACAGAAAATTATATGTCAACCATCGTAACACGAAGGTGTGCCTAGCTAACTAAGAATTACAGATCACATTCATTCACGCTTGCCGGAAATTCAGCCTATTCCTTAAATAAATGTTAATTTTTGTAAACATTTATTAAATTAACCGCGCCTAATTTTACATAATAAATTTCATTAGTATGACTCGAGACCTTACACCATTCTACTAGCTAGAATTTTAAACAAGTTATATTAGAGCTGTTGGGAAATTGAACCAAATTCTCAGGAAAGTAATCACTGCAGTGAAGGTTGGGATTCGTAAACTCTAATTTCTTCTATTCAAATCTGACAAATACTACTATGTATGAAAATATTATACTCAAAGTATTTAACTAGATAATTCGTGCTTTTTTATAGTTTACATTACAATATAAATGTATTTTACTTGTAATATTTTCAGTATAAATATGGATTTGTATACAGTTAAGAAAGTAAAATTTTACCTTCTCATATTTGAATCATTTTCTTTATCAATGTAATAAATGCAAGTACAAACAATAAGTAATTTCTATTAAGAGTATAGAATGACACCCATAACAATTGTAAAGTTTTTTGTTTTTCAATTGGAAATGCTTTACATCAAAAACAAATAGTGGTATTCATATTTATGGTGAACCACCAAAACAATCTTCCAGGTCAAAACCGGTTTGGGGTAAGCACTCAAATGAGTTGTTTCACCCGATTCCTCTCCGTGTTAGTCAGTTAGGTTGTTATAATTAGGTTCAGTCAACAAAAACAACAATGAGTTAAAGGTGCAAAACAATGGCAGTTGAAAAAACCAATTCTTCCTCCAGCTTGGCAGAAGTAATCGACAGAATCCTAGACAAAGGTATCGTAGTAGATGCTTGGGTTCGTGTATCCTTAGTAGGTATTGAACTATTAGCAGTTGAAGCTCGTATCGTTATTGCTTCCGTAGAAACCTACTTGAAGTATGCAGAAGCAGTAGGATTGACCCAATCCGCAGCTGTACCTGCTTAATTTTTTTGATTCGTAATTTTATTTACTAAGGCAGGGCAAACTAGAGAAAAACTGGTTGTTCTGCCCAGTGGTTCCAGAAAACAACAATTAATTAAAGGTGCAAAACAATGGCAGTTGAAAAGACCAATTCTTCCTCTAGCTTGGCAGAAGTAATTGACAGAATTTTAGACAAAGGTATCGTAGTAGATGCTTGGGTTCGTGTATCCTTAGTAGGTATCGAACTACTAGCAGTTGAAGCTCGTATCGTTATTGCTTCCGTAGAAACCTACTTGAAGTATGCAGAAGCAGTAGGATTGACCCAATCCGCAGCTGTACCTGCTTAATTTTTTTGATTCGTAATTTTATTTACTAAGGCAGGGCAAGCTAGAAAAAAACTGGTTGTTCTGCCCAGTGGTTCCAGAAAACAACAATTAATTAAAGGTGCAAAACAATGGCAGTTGAAAAGACCAATTCTTCCTCTAGCTTGGCAGAAGTAATTGACAGAATTTTAGACAAAGGTATCGTAGTAGATGCTTGGGTTCGTGTATCCTTAGTAGGTATCGAACTACTAGCAGTTGAAGCTCGTATCGTTATTGCTTCCGTAGAAACCTACTTGAAGTATGCAGAAGCAGTAGGATTGACCCAATCCGCAGCTGTACCTGCTTAATTTTCTGACTTTGATTTAGCAGAACAACAATATGTTCTGCTAGAAAAATCTAACTAACAACAATTAATTAAAGGTGCAAAACAATGGCAGTTGAAAAGACCAATTCTTCCTCTAGCTTGGCAGAAGTAATCGACAGAATCCTAGACAAAGGTATCGTAGTAGATGCTTGGGTTCGTGTATCCTTAGTAGGTATCGAACTACTAGCAGTTGAAGCTCGTATCGTTATTGCTTCCGTAGAAACCTACTTGAAGTATGCAGAAGCAGTAGGATTGACCCAATCCGCAGCTGTACCTGCTTAATTTTTTTATTAGACTACGCCAATAACCAAGTGGTAAGAAGTTCACTAGATTTGTTTTAGTCTGGTGAATCTTCTCCCATTGATGTTGATATTTGAGGAGGACTTCATGGTCGCTTTGTTGCAAAAGATCAGACTGGAAAATCAGTCAATATTTCAAGAGGTCAACGATTTTCTTTCCACAAGGAAAAGTAATAGACTTGCGCAAGCTCAGAAGCAAGCCGAGGATTTAAGCCAATTTCGCCAACAACTAGAGCAAGAAATTGATCAGTTCTTAGCAAAAACCGCTCAATCTCGTCAAGCTCAAGCTCAGGCTCAAGCCCAAGAACTATATCAGTTCCGCTCTCAGCTAGAGCAAGAAACCAATGAGTTTTTGACAAAGACCACTCAAGCTCGCCATGCTCAAGCTCAAAATCAAGCAGCTGAATTAAGCGCTTTCCACAAAGAACTAGAGCAAAAAACAGAAGTGTTTCTGGCAGATACAGCGAAAGCTCGCATTGCCCAAGCTCAAAAACAAGCAGCTGAATTAAGCGCTTTCCACAAAGAACTAGAGCAAAAAACCAGTGCTTTTTTGGCAGATACAGCTAAAACTCGTATTGACGAAGCTCAAAAGCAAGCAGCAGAGTTAAGTGCTTTCCATAAAGAACTGGAGCAAAAAACTAGTGCTTTCTTGACAGCTACAACTAGCGATCGCGCTGCCAAAGCATCTGCCCAAAAAGAGGCATTGCGTCAGTTCCGCCAAGATCTATTTTTGAGTGTTATTGGTGTGTAAGGTGCTGATATATCAGGCAAATTAATTCAAATATTTTGCCTCTGACCCATCCGCATGATATTCTAGTCAAACGAAGGCCTCCTAGAGCAACAGTTTTCGAACTGAAGATTAGGAGGCACTAAACATATAACAATGAGTTTTAAAGTGCAGTTTTGATGCAGTCGTTCGTACCTGAGTCTAAGGACTGTGGTCCATGGTCTAACAGCAATAGGAACTCAGGGGGATTCATTCAAACTAACCTTGATCCCGCACCTTGATCTCAAACCTAGCATATTTTTTTAGCTAATCTCATTTCCTTACAATTTGTAACCTTATGGCTGTCAGCAACATTAACAATCAGAAAAGAGCAATTCTTCGGGTTCGTCCAGGTCAGTTTGTGATGACACCTGCTATTGAGAAGGTGGCCTTGCGAGCTTTACTCTATTTGAGATCTGGCTTCCCCGTGCACCTCCGTGGTCCTGCTGGTACAGGCAAAACCACTTTAGCATTACATTTAGCTCATTGTTTAGATAGACCAGTAATGTTGCTCTTTGGGGATGATGAGTTTAAAAGTTCAGATTTAATTGGTAGTGAATCTGGTTATACCCATAAGAAGCTTCTAGATAACTATATCCATAGCGTTGTCAAGATTGAGGACGAATTTAGGCAAAACTGGATGGATTCTAGACTAACTTTAGCTTGTCGTGAAGGCTTCACATTAGTATATGATGAATTTAACCGCTCCCGTCCAGAAGTAAATAACGTTTTGCTTTCAGCCTTAGAGGAGAAAATTCTCAGTTTGCCACCCAGCAGCAATCAGCCTGAGTATCTTCATGTTAACCCTCAGTTCCGAGTTATTTTCACCTCTAATCCAGAAGAATACTGTGGGGTTCATTCCACACAGGATGCACTGATGGATAGACTGGTAACCATTAACATGCCAGAACCTGAGCACCTAACTCAAACGGAAATATTGGTTCAAAAAACAAATATAGATAAACAATCTGCTGGTTTGATTGTGGATTTGGTCAGATCATTTCGACTGGCTACCCACGCGGAGAAAACCTCTGGATTGCGTGCAGGTTTGATGATTGCTAAGGTTTGTGCTGACAACGATATTTTGGTCGCACCAGAAGATCCTACCTTCCGCGAGATTGCTATGGATATTCTGTTCAATCGTAGTAGCTTGCCTATTGCAGACTGTACAGATATTTTCATGGATCTGCTCAACTTAGACGAACCAGAATTGCCTGTAGAAGAATTAAATGGTCATATAAACGAAGAAGAAAGTAATCACACTGCCATACCAATTGAGGAAATTGAGGGTTTAGTTACAGCCAAGGTAGTTCCCTTTGAAAAAGAAGTTTACAACTACCTACTACAAAAAAGAAGCGAGTCTGTCAATGGGATTAAAAAATTCCTAAACTCGGAATATCACACCGCCCTTAATGCTCTACGTTCTTTAGAGCAAAAAGGTTTGGTGAGTAAAAACAAACGTATTTACACTATTTAACAGAGTTGATCATTTGTGAATTCCCCAATACTACCAACACGTTCCCAGGTAAGCTCCGGTCAAGTTATTAAAACCTCTACCCAAGGTTCGACACTAGCGGACATTCTGGAAAGAGTTTTAGACAAGGGTATTGTCATTGCTGGCGATATTTCCGTGTCTATTGCCTCTACTGAGCTTCTACACATTCGGATTCGCTTATTAATTGCTTCCGTTGATAAAGCCAAGGAGATGGGTATTAATTGGTGGGAGGGCGATCCTTACCTCAGTAGTAAGGCTCAGGGTTTAATTGAGGAAAACAGGGAACTCAGAGGGCGTTTAGCTAATTTAGAGTCACAACTAAACTTGCTAACTTCTGATATAGCCAAAACCTCTGTTGAAAAGCCAGAATTAACTCTGGAGAACAATCTGAATGGTGATGATAACACTCAGGAACTGAGTGAGGAAATTACGCCAATATCTGTAGACCAGGAGGAACTGGAGGAATATACTATAGTATCAGAGCAACTTCCGGAAAATCTCCAAGAAAATACTGATTATATTGGGGGTTTTAATCAACATGATGTTGTTTTAGAAGAGACGGAAACCAGTCAACCAGACACTCAAGCTATTGTAGCATTGGATGATGAGATTGGTTAATTGTCTACTGACCATTCTGAGTGTTTAGGTGACGTTCGTCGGTGAAACTATGGAAATGGCTATCACTCCATTTGATCAGTCCCAGGACTTCTTACCACCCGCTTCTGGTACCAAGAAAGAAGCGGGTTTGGCTCCCTTGCTATTAACGGTTTTGGAACTAGTGCGCCAATTAATGGAGGCTCAGGTAATTCGTCGTATGGAGGAGAATTATCTGAGCGACTTGCAGTTGGAGCAAGCTGCAGAAAGCTTACAAAAACTGGAATCTCAGGTCCTCCATCTGTGTGAGGTGTTTGATGTTGACCCAGCTGAATTGAATGTGAATTTGGGCGATTTTGGCACGCTCTTACCACATAAGGGTTCCTATTATCCCGGAGAGGAGGGAACTCAACCTAGTGTGCTGGAACTGTTGGATCGTCTTCTCAATACAGGGGTTGTTGTTGATGGGGAAGTAGATTTGGGAGTGGCTAATTTAGATTTAATTCATGCCAAATTACAGCTGGTTTTAACTTCAAAACCAATTTAGGCAAAACCAATTTAGGCAAAACCAATTTGGCTGTTTAATGATTCGGTGTTACTTATTTATATGGTTATACGTTAGTTATAATCTGTTTTAAATCGGATTCCCAGGTGTGATTATTATGAGTAGCAATGGACTTTACTTATATGGTATTTTACCAAAACCATTAACGCAGGATTTAACATTGGAGGGTTTGGATAAGCAACCAGTTAAAACTCAGGATGTCAATGGGTTTGTTTTTTTATATTCTCATGCTCTCCAAAAGCAGTATTTGGCTTCCCGACGTAATTTGTTGGCTCACGAGAGAGTTTTAGAACAGGTTATGCAAGAAGGGTGTCCGACTCTTTTACCTTTGCGCTTTGGACTGGTCGTGAAAGATTGGCAGGAAATTTCTAATCAATTAATTAACCCATCCCAAAATCAACTACACCAGCTGTTTGAGAAACTAGCAGGACAAAGAGAAGTCAGTGTGAAGATACTTTGGGATACCAAATCAGAACTGCAAATGATGATTGATTCTAATCCTGACTTAAAGCAGCAACGAGACGCTATGGAAGGCAAAAATTTAAGTATGGATGAGGTGATTCAAATTGGACAACTGATTGAAAGTAATTTGATGGAACGCAAAGAAGCAGTAATTCAGGTTTTTCGAGAACAACTGCAACCATTTGCTAAAGATGTGGTCGAAAATGAACCTATGATGGAAGAGATGATCTACAATGCAGCATTTTTAATTCCTTGGGATGCTGAATCCGCATTTAGCGATCGCGTGGAGTCTATTGACAAACAATTCGGCGATCGCCTGCGTATCAGGTACAATAATTTCACAGCTCCCTATACGTTTGCCCAATTGTCGCCATCATGAGTGGTTGAACCATTTTATTTTTGTTATCCAGGAAGTGCCTTATGTTGATGAAACTGTTGCTATCACCCGTAATGGGTCCGATTAATGGAGTAGTATGGATTGCCGAAAAAATCCAAGAACGCACCAATACTGAATTTGATGATCAAGAAAACCTGCACAAAAAATTATTAAACTTGCAGTTATCATTTGACCTAGGGGAAATTGGCGAGGAAGAATTTGAGGAACAAGAGGAAGAAATACTTCTACAAATCCAGGCCCTAGAAGAAGAAAGGGCCAGTTTAGAAGAGGAAGAGTACCTAACTGAGGAAGAAGAAGATCTCATTGAGGAACCCGAATTCAATATAAACACACCCAAAATTCAGGAAGAAGATAAAACCTTAGTCTTATCACGTTAACCAGGAATGAAACCTAAGCTGTTTCTAAGTAACCCGCTATGGCGGGTTATAAATAATAAAAACAGCGCTGGCTTTTTTTAAGTCTAGTTAGGCAGAAAATATGCTAATATTCAATTTCAAAAGTGCTGTAACTAGGAATATCATTGTGAGTGTTTAGTTTAGCTAGTATGCGAGAACTCAATCGCGGTTGACGAGACACATAAATGCTTTGTTCTGTTGATTCTATTTGGCTATTAAGAAGATCCAATCTCTTTTGAAGGATAGTGGTTCGTTCTTTAAGACTGAGTAGTTCTCTCTGGATACGTTGTTTTTCCGTCACCATTTTATAAAGATCTAATTGGCTAGAAGCGTCAGTTTTAGTTCTGGGCATGGTGCTAATTTTGGCCCTAGACATGGCAGCGTTGGGAATGCTTTTCATAAAACTACCTAGAAGTATTCACCTATTATAACTAACTTCTTGCGATTGTAAACTATCAAACCACTGTCAAAGGAATTGTTTCCACTTTTGATTAAGATTAAGTTTATACTTTAGTTATAGCTGAGTTAAAGATCTGGGAGCAATGGGCGACAAAATCCTGTGATAGGTGAAAATATGGAATTAACAGACTTGTACACTTATGCCTTTTTAGAAACGCCCCATTCACCCCTGGTTTTACCACAGGGTGTGAGAGGTCCAGTAAGCTTAGTAACAGGTAATCAAGTTTCAGCTCTTGTGGAACCTGGAATATCCCCAGCTTTCTGGGAGAATGATGACGAGAAGATAGTTCAGATGGCTTTATGTCATGACAGAGTGATTTGTGAGATGTTTGAACAAGTAACAGTTTTGCCTTTAAGATTTGGTACATGTTTTGACTCCTTAGATAATCTACTCAAGCACCTAGCATGGCAAGAAAAAGAATATAAATCCCAGCTAGAAAAAATCAGAGACAAAATAGAACTAACCTTAAAACTAATTCCCCACACATTTCTAGAACCAGTAGTTAGCGAGAAAGGGGGGAGAAACTACTTTTTAGCCAAAAAGCAAGAGTATGAGAATCAGAAAACCTTTGTCAATAGTCAAAACATAGAAAAACAGAACCTAATTGATTTAATTACCAAAGAATATAACTTACCAGCAGTGGTTCAGGAACAGAAAGAAGGAATAAAAATATATGTTTTGATTAACATAAATGAAAAAATTCACCTAGAGGAAAAATTCTTGAATTGGCAGCGGGCCTGTCCCAGATGGGATTTAGTTTGGGGAGATTGCCTACCCCCCTATCATTTTATTGAGCATTAATATTCATTCCAGTTTCTAACCCTATTTTTTTAAACCAAATGTACCAGTACGATAAATTAAATTTAGTCATGTTGAGCGGTAAAGGAGGGGTAGGTAAAACCACCCTATCTTGCTGCTTAGCTCGTTATTGGGCTAGGAAATTTCCAGAAGAGAAAATTCTTCTATTATCAACAGACCCAGCCCATTCCCTAGGGGATGTACTACTGACAGAAGTCACCAATGAACCTCAATCAGCAGTAGATTTACCGAATTTGAGCATTCAGGCCCTAGATGCTCAAAATCTTCTGTTAGAATTCAAAGCCAAATATAGCCAGTACCTGGAAATTCTAGTGGAAAGAGGAAGTTTAGCGGATGGAGAGGATCTAGCCCCCGTTTGGGATTTAGACTGGCCCGGATTAAATGAACTGATGGGACTACTAGAGATCCAAAGACTGCTATCAGAGAAAAACGTAGATCGTATAGTAGTGGATATGGCTCCATCTGGACATACGGTGAGCTTGCTAAAACTAAAAGACTTCTTGGACGTAATTTTACACTCCTTAGAATTATTTCAAAAAAAGTATCAAGTCATCACCGAAAGCTTTACTGGAAACTATCAACCGGATGCAGTAGACGACTTTTTGATTGACTTCAAATTTCAACTATCAGAGAGTAGAAGACTACTGCAAGACAGTCAATTCACCGGGTTTTTAATAGTCGGGATTGCCGAACCAATGTGTTTAGCAGAAACCGAAAGATTCCTAGAACAGTTAAAAACCTTAAAAGTTCCCTTTGGAGGAATTCTAATCAATCGAATTTTAACAGATCCTAGTATGGATCAGGATCGATATGCGGAACAGCAGAACTACGTGCAAAAGTTCCTAAATCTTTCCGGACAACCCGTATTTATTATTCCCCAACAACCCGCCGCCCCCTTGGGTAGTCAAGCACTGGATAAATTGGCTGGAGAAATTCAACATATCAGTCAGGTAGAAGAGGTAGCACCACCCATAATTCACTGGCCACAGAGAATACCACCTAGTTTTACTGATTTTCTGGATCAGGGTTGTAAACTAATTATTGTAGGTGGAAAAGGAGGAGTAGGCAAAACAACGGTATCAGCAGCAATGGGTTGGGCCTTTGCTAGTCATTATCCCCAAAAAAATATTAGCGTGATCTCCATAGATCCAGCACATTCTCTTGGCGATGCATTTGGTCAAAAATTAGGACATGATTCCCAACCAATCACTCCCAACCTATGTGGACAAGAAATAGATGCTGACAAAATATTAGACCAGTTCCGTACTGATTATCTGTGGGAATTGGCAGATATGATTAGTGGGGAAGGAACAACCAAGGATACAGACGTAAACATTGCCTACCTACCGGAAGCGTGGAGACAAATTATGTCTCAAGCATTACCGGGTATTGACGAAATGCTATCCTTAATCACAATCACTAACCTTCTAGAAACTAACCAGCAAGATTTGATTATTCTAGACACAGCTCCTACGGGACATCTGTTACAATTTTTATCCATGCCTTCCGCTTTAGGAGATTGGTTATCCTGGATCTTTAAGCTATGGATGAAATATCAGGATGTTTTAGGTCGGGTAGACTTCATTGGTAGATTGCGACAGCTGCGACAACAGGTAGTAAAGGCGCAAAAGAAATTGAAAGACCCCCGTCATACCCAATTTGTGGGTGTAATTCAGGCGGAATCGGCTATTACATCAGAACACGTTCGGTTAACCGCATCTTTGAAAAACATGGGCATTGAACAAAGGTACGTAGTACAAAATCGCTATACTCAAGCAGTGGAAGTTGATCACAATTTATTTCCCGAACAAACAATTATTCACCTACCCCTGCTACCTAGATCAGTAGAGCCCATAGAAAGAATCAAGGGTGCGGCTAACCTTTTGTTTGCATTTGAGAAATAAAACTAGTACATCACATTTACCCAGACCTATTAAGACTTATGAGTGACCTATTCAAAGGATTTGAGCAGTTTCTAGATTTGGTTAAAACCTTAGAAGAAAAAATCGAGAGTGGAGAGGTAAAAACAGATATACAGGTCAACTCTCGTCCCCTGAGTAGTATTCCCAGAACGGGCAATATTCCCCGTGGTGCAGCCAAGAGCAGTAATATCAATGATATTGGTACTAGTCGCATTCGCACCCCCTCTTCCCCAGCTACTCCCCAACCCTCTAATGGGTCATCAGATTCAGCTACCCCCCCTGAAAATTCTGGTATTTCCCTGAAAGACATAGGTGGTTTAAGTCAGGTAGTCAAAGAGCTCAAAGAATTAATTGCCATCCCCTTAAAGCGCCCAGATCTGCTGGCTAAACTGGGTCTAGAGCCAACCCATGGGGTGCTTTTAGTTGGTCCTCCCGGTACTGGTAAAACCCTCACAGCTCGTGCTTTAGCGGAAGAACTGGGGGTAAATTATATTGCCCTGGTGGGTCCAGAGGTGATTAGCAAATACTATGGTGAAGCGGAACAAAAACTGAGGGGTATTTTTGAAAAAGCTGCTAAAAATGCCCCCTGCATTATTTTTATTGATGAAATTGATAGTCTGGCCCCTGACCGCAGTGCAGTGGAGGGAGAAGTAGAGAAACGGTTAGTTGCCCAGTTATTGGGCTTAATGGATGGGTTTTCTCACACACCAGGTGTAATTGTACTGGCTGCTACTAACCGTCCGGATCATTTAGATCCAGCGCTGCGTCGTCCAGGAAGGTTTGATCGAGAAATTCAGTTTCGCATTCCCGACGCTAACGGACGTAAAGAAATTCTGCAAGTTCTTACCCGTGCCATGCCCTTAGATGACACTGTGGACTTAGAATTTATTAGCGATCGCACTGTAGGATTTGTGGGAGCTGACTTAAAAGCTGTTTGCCAAAAAGCGGCCTATATGGCCCTGCGCCGTCAAGTTCCATCCATGGAAACAGATATTCCTGAAACCATGACAGTGAACCAGTCAGATTTTCTGCAAGCGCTCAAAGAAATCAAACCAGCAGTGCTGCGGAGCATGGAGGTAGAAGTTCCCCATGTGGAATGGGAGGACATTGGCGGACTGGAAGCCATCAAACAAACCTTGAGAGAATCTGTAGAGGGGGCCTTACTATATCCAGAACTCTACCGTCAAACGAAAGCAGTAGCTCCCAGGGGGATTTTACTATGGGGGCCACCCGGAACCGGTAAAACCCTATTAGCCAAAGCAGTAGCTTCCCAGGCCAGGGCCAATTTCATTGCAGTCAACGGACCAGAACTACTCACCCGTTGGGTAGGAGCAAGCGAACAAGCAGTAAGGGAACTATTTGCTAAAGCTCGACAAGCGGATCCCTGCGTCATATTCATTGATGAAATTGACACCCTAGCCCCCGCTCGTGGGACTTATACTGGAGACTCTGGTGTGAGTAACCGGGTAGTAGGACAACTATTAACGGAATTGGATGGTTTGGAAACTGGTACTAATATTCTAGTAATAGGAGCTACTAACCGTCCAGATGCGTTAGATCCAGCTCTATTAAGAGCTGGAAGATTAGATCTACAATTGAAAGTTGATCTACCTAATTTAGCCAGTCGCTTGGAAATTTTACGAGTTTATACCGAAGGTAGACCACTATTGGATGTAGACTTAGAATATTGGGCCCAGACTACGGAAGGTTGGAATGGAGCAGATTTAGTTTTGTTATGTAACCAAGCATCCGTGGAAGCAATTAGGCGATTTCGCGCTAGGGGGGAAACCGATCCTACAGCCATTAGGGTTACCATTGACGATTTTCAACACTCCTACCGCATCCTAAGCCAACAACGTAACAGTTAAGAGGTAGTTGGCAAATTATGCTGGAACCACAAACTTATGGGTTCCAGCTAGTCCAAAAGCAGTGTGAATTATCTGTAATGCTTTAACCCCTTCTTTTTCTGATACAACACAGCTAATTTTGATTTCTGAAGTAGTAATCATTTGAATATTAATTTGATTCTGCGCCAAAGCTGTGAACATTTTAGCTGCTACCCCTGGTTGACCAACCATTCCCGAACCTACAACACTAACCTTGGCAATGGCGTCATCTAGGATGACTTCTCCCCATCCCAACTGTGCAGCAACTTGATTGATTTTAGCTTGAGCATTTTCTCCATCCGTGCGGTTTGTGGTAAAAGCTATATCCCGACAAGCTACGCCATCAATTACCCGACAGCGTTCAGACTGAATAATCATATCCACACTGATGTTAGATTCAGCCAGTAAACCGAACAACTTCCCAGCTATCCCCGGTTGATCTGGCACATGACGAATTGCCAGTCGGGACTGATTCATATCTAATGCAACACCACACACAGTGGAATATATAGAGTTTGAAGAAGAAACATTACGTGTAGACGCATTAACTTCAAACTCCTGACAGAGAGATAAAATAGCGCGATCGCAATCTACTGCAGCAACTAAACAACTAACTTTAACTTCACTAGTAGAAATCATTTGAATATTCACACCAGCTTTAGCCAAAGTAGCAAACATTTTAGCAGCTACTCCGGGGCGGCCAATCATCCCCGCTCCAGAAATACTGACCTTTGCCGTATTCCTTTCTACAAGCACCTCTGCTTCATTAGAGCCGTCGTTATTTCTCAAAGCTGGAGCAATAGCTGAAGCCACAGCTTCCGCTCGGTTCAAAATAGGTGTATTTACAGTAAAAGCAATATCATTAGAATTACCCTCATGAATTGATTGAATAATCAAATCCACATCTACCTGCTGATCGGCAATCTCATTAAACAATCGAGCCGCCACCCCTGGTCGATCAGGGACGCGTAATAAAGAGACTTTAGCCTGATCAATATCAAACTCTACCGCATCCACAGGACGGGCCAGCTCCAAATTGACCATGGCCCGTTCTTGAACCTTATTAGATGTTACCCAAGTTCCCGGTTGGTCAGTCCAACTGGATCTCACCACCAAAGGTACACCATAATTCTTGGCAATTTCCACCGCCCTAGGATGTAACACCTTAGCACCCAAACTAGCCAATTCCAGCATTTCATCACAGGTAATTTCCTTCATTAACTGAGCCTCCGGTACTAACCGGGGATCAGTAGTTAAAATACCGGGTACATCCGTGTAAATCTCACAGAAATCAGCCTTTAAAGCCGCAGCCAAAGCCACTGCTGAAGTATCAGAACCTCCACGTCCCAGGGTAGTAATTTCCATGGCTGAAGTGTTAGAAATTCCTTGAAAACCTGCAACCACTACCACCTGACCAGCATTTAAATGGCTAATTAACCGTTCAGTTTCAATATGTAAAATTCGAGCGCGAGTATGCTCTGCTTCAGTAACAATACCTACTTGTGCCCCAGTTAGAGAAATAGCTGGCTGGCCAATTTCTTGTAGAGCCATACTCAGGAGAGCAATAGTTACCTGCTCTCCCGTGGAAAGCAACATATCCATTTCCCGACGAGTAGGACTAGGGGAAATTTCATGGGCCAGCTTCACTAAGCCATCAGTGGTTTTTCCCATAGCAGAAACCACAACCACAACAGAATTTCCCACCTGTGCAGTGCCATGGATGCGCCTGGCTACCGCTTGAATACGTTCCACAGAACCAACGGAAGTACCACCGTATTTTTGAACTATGAGCGCCATTACCTTGGATATCCCTCTCTAATCCTTAATTAACTTGCTTTTGGTTAGTATAAAGATTTTGTTGATTTTTATTTTTCACATTCTAAAATAGCATGAAATTTTGGTAAAGCCATAATCAAAAATTGCCCATATCCGTGAAGGATCTAGGCAATTTCTCTATCCAGTCTAAAATTCAAAATCTCAGTTGTTTAACCAACACCTACCATTTCCGTTTCTAAACGACTTAATCTAGCTGTTAGTAATTCCTCCAAACTGATTAAAGCCTTAGTAAAACCATCAATTCCCTCCCTCAATTTATCCGAAGCCATGCGATCTGCAGCATGCATGCGCTCAAAAGTAGCCTGATCAACCGATATTTTGTCAATAGACAAACCAGAAGTAGTTACCGGATCCAGTTTCCGAGGTAACTCAGCCACAGTATTTTGCAATTCCGATAATAAAGCGGGGGAAATAGTCAACAAATCACAACCAGCTAATTCAGTAATTTCCCCCATATTGCGGAAACTAGCCCCCATAACCTCAGTCTGATAACCGAACTTCTTATAATAATTATAGATTTTAGTTACGGATAACACACCAGGGTCTTCTGCAGGAGGATAGCTAGATCTGCCTGTATCTTTTTTATACCAATCTAGAATCCGTCCCACAAAAGGAGAAATCAGGGTAATTCCAGCTTCAGCACAAGCTATAGCTTGATGAATTCCAAACAATAGAGTTAAATTGCAGTGAATACCCTCTTTTTCTAAAATCTCCGCCGCTTTAATGCCTTCCCAAGTAGCAGCAATCTTAATCAAAACCCGGTCTCGAGAAATTCCTGCTGCTTGATACTCAGAAATCAAATATCTAGCCTTAGCCACAGTTCCATCAGTATCGTATGACAAACGGGCGTCCACTTCTGTAGAAACCCGACCAGGAATAATTTGCAGAATCTTTAAACCAAAGGAAACTGCCAAGCGGTCAAAAGCCAGAGAAACCACCTCTTGGTGACTAGCCTTATTTCCAGCATCTTTCTTAGCCTTAATGAGAGTTTGGTCAACAATATGTTGATATTCGGGCATTTGAGCTGCTGCAGTAATCAAAGAGGGATTTGTTGTTGCATCCTGGGGTTTAAATTTTTCAATAGCTTGAATATCACCAGTATCTGCTACAACCACCGTTACTTCACGCAACTGTTCTAGTAAGTTTTTAGACATAGTATACTCCATGATTTTCTTGGGTTCAGGATTTACCAATTCGCAAATATTTAAACTCTTTGATATTCCAAACGATTACCATTATGGCAACCTTCTCCCAGAATTGCCCTTTATCACCGGGATCTCATAGCCATTTTAGATCTACTAAGCTGTAATTGGTTGTCCAATAGAATGCACTTTGATTAAACTTGTTGTGCCTGACATACCAATTGGAACTCCTGAGGTAATAACCACCTTATCACCCATTTCCACCAAACCTTGATTAACTACCGTACTCACCACATTAGTAAACATCTCCTCAGCATGATGAACTGGGGGAATTAACAAAGGTTGAACACCCCAAGACAATGCTAACTGATGATAAGCAATAGGTTCAGAGGTCAGAGTAATAATCGGGGTCAAAGGACGATATTTAGAAATCAATCTTGCCGTGCTGCCAGAAGTAGTATTACAAAGAATCGCCTTAGCACCTGTCTCGTAAGCAATTCGACAAACTGCCTGTGCAACTGATTCAGTGACACTCAGAAGACCAGATTCACGGTTCCAAGTATGTTTACTTCCTTCTTTAATTGCCTGCTCTGTTTGTAAAGCGATGTTGTGCATTATTTGTACTGCTGCCATAGGATAATCACCCACAGCTGTCTCCCCAGATAACATCACCGCATCCGTACCATCTAAAATGGAATTAGCCACATCTGTTGCCTCAGCTCGAGTTGGATCAGGGGAACTAATCATAGACTCTAACATTTGAGTAGCCGTAATTACCGGCTTACCAATGAGATTACAGCGATGAGTAATATCCTTTTGAATTAATGGCACTTGGTGAATAGGCATTTCCACACCCAAATCACCACGAGCAATCATAATTGCATCAGCCACCTTGAGAATATCATCCAAGTGTTCAACCGCCTCAGGACGTTCGATTTTAGCAATCAGACGAATTTTAGAACCAGCACCCTCAATCATTCGTCTAGCGGGTTCCAAATCCTGGGTAGAGCGCACAAAAGACACTGCTACCCAGTCCACACCTAACTCCATTCCAAACCGTAGGTCTTGCAGGTCCTTTTCTGTAATTGAACTTACAGGTAAAGGAGTACCAGGTAAATTCACACCCTTATGGGAGGAAACTAATCCACCAGTATCTACCCGTGCACGAATTTGGTCAGCATTGCGACTAACCACAGTTAACTTTACCCGACCATCATTAATCAGAATTGGCTCACCAGGTCGAATCATGGCAAATAAAGTGGGTAGAGGCAAGGGTAATTCTTGAGTAGTTTCCCCCTTTTCCTGTAAAAGAAAAGTTACCTCAGTACCAGCTGCCAACATGATCCCTTCTGGTGGGAGTTTTCCCAAACGGATTTTGGGACCACATAAATCCTGTAAGATTGCCACAGGTCTACCAGCTTCATTACTAATGCGTCTTAAATTGTGGAACGTTTGGGCATGTGTCTCATAAGCTCCATGGGAAAAATTTAGTCTTGCCACATTCATTCCCGCTTCTACTAAAGCTTGTAACTTTTCCGGTGCAGCTGTAGCAGGACCAATAGTGCAGATAATTTTGGTGCGACGCATCATATAAATTAAGAGTAGGGTGGGGGTAGCACAACCCAATTAAGCCTAGAGGAATGATGAGAAATACAAACAGTAGCAGTTATCTACTTTTTTGTGCCATGTACACAATTAGATCCACAACCCTGTTAGAGTAACCCCACTCATTGTCATACCAGGAAACAACCTTAAAGAAATGAGAATTTAACTCTATACCCGCACCAGCATCAAAAATACTAGAGTGGGCATCACCTTGAAAGTCCGTAGAAACCACCTCTTCATCGGTATAACCCAAAATGCCCGCCAGGGAACCTGTAGCAGCTTGTTTCATCGCTGCACAAATATCTTTGTAAGAAGTAGCCTGCACAGTTTTGAAGGTTAAATCAACTACGGACACATCTGGTGTAGGCACTCTAAAAGCCATTCCCGTTAACTTACCCTTCAATTCTGGTAAGACCAGGGCCACTGCTTTAGCAGCACCGGTAGAAGAGGGAATAATATTTTGAGCAGCTCCCCTACCACCGCGCCAGTCTTTTTTACTGGGTCCGTCTACTGTAGGTTGGGTAGCAGTCATAGCATGAACTGTGGTCATCAGTCCCTCTGCTAACCCAAAGTTGTCATTAATTACTTTAGCAATTGGGGCCAAACAATTTGTAGTACAACTAGCATTAGAGACGATGAAATCCTCATTGGGGTTGTAGGATTCATGGTTAACACCAACCACGATTGTTTTCACCCTTTGAGGATCTTTTGTCGGAGCGGAAATCACCACTCGTTTAGCACCCGCTTGTAAGTGACTTTCGGCTCCAGTAAAATCCGTAAACAGTCCTGTAGATTCTACAACATAATCCACGTCCAATTTACCCCAAGGTAGTTCAGCGGGATTCCTCACGGAAACGCAAGGGATGAAATGACCATCAATGACCATGCCATCTTCCCTGGCTTCTATTTGGTTTTTTAATTTACCATGGGTAGAGTCGTACTTTAAAAGATAGGCCAGATTGTCTGGGGGAACCAAATCATTAATTCCCACAAACTCAATATTAGGATTATTAATACCAGCACGGAGTACCAGACGGCCAATACGTCCGAAACCATTAATGGCAATCTTTAACTTAGGCAAGATTTAACCTCCTGTTTGTAGATATTTATAGCTTTAGCCATGGAGAACTCTTCAGGTTAGTTCTCTTCTAACTTAGCTGATTGTTACAGTGGGAAGACTGATATGGCGAATTTCGATTATATATTTTAATGTTTAATGTATGTTCACTATCTCCACTAAGTAGGGAGGCACAATTATTTGTAGGATGGCTTTCGTTCCTCAACCCATCCTACGTTCATATTATATTTAATTCCACCCACCCACTTATACTTAGGCAGGTCTGAATCAGGATACCGATAATAATTTTCAGTAACTTTTAGATTGACAGGGAACTAAAAATGAGTTAGGTTATTGCATTAAATTAAAAACATGGTGTGGGGGATTAACATGAATATTAAGATAGATAAATTAACAGGTCTAGCTACATCAGTATTGACATTAACCAGCGGGTTGGCTATTGTAACCTCCACCAGTCAGACAGTATTGGCACAGGTGGTGACCCTACAACCAGGTACTTTTTCTTACCAAGCTGCCGATTTGTTAGCGGAAACACCAATTAATTTGGAAGAATTTTGTAAAGTCTACCCTTTGAATTCCCGTTGTGTTCCCACACAACCGGTAACACCACAACCTCCTCAACCCACCCAAGAAACAACCCAAACTGGCCCAACAACCAGTGGTTGGGGAGTTACTCCTGAAATTAGCACTCTTGGTATTGGTGCAACGGTAACCAAATCAATCACACCCAATCTCAATGCCAAATTGGGAGTTAGGGGGTTTGGTACTAATGCTAACATCAGCGAGTCCGGGATTGATTATGATGCTAAACTCAATTTGTTCAGTGTCTCCACTTTGGTAGACTACCACCCTTGGAAAAACTCAGGTTTTCGTTTAACGGGAGGTCTAGTATTCCAAGACAACAATATAGAAGGAACTGGCAAATCCAACAGTAATCAAAAAATACAAATAGGCGACCAAGAATACACCTCAGACCAGTTAGGATCAGTTAAAGCTAAAGTTTCCTTTCCTAATAGTGTGGCCCCATATCTGGGAATTGGTTGGGGAAATGCAGTTAAACCTGGTAACCGTTGGAGTTTTTCCGCCAACTTAGGTGTCATGTTTACGGGATCCCCTAAAGTTAATTTAGCACCTCAATTTGGAGGTGCTGCAACCCCTGAGATCCGGAACCAAATTCAAGCTGATGTTGAGAAAGAAAGACAACAACTAGAAAATGACCTGAAATGGTTAAATATTTATCCCGTACTATCTCTAGGACTCTCCTACCAGTTTTAATGATGTTTACAGATGGTGGGAGGGATTATGGATCTCCCCCCCCCACTGCTAAAATCCCAGTAGTCGGAATAGACTAATGATGCTAAATACGGGAGCTAGGGGAGCAGTAACTGCACCTAAAGTATCTCCCGTCCTAGCCAAAACTGAACGATTCACCACTATAACGTCATTATTGCGCAGAATAGGGTTGGTCTCCTCATTTATCCCTTTAGAAAAGTCAACCTTTACTGCTCGTTTAGTAACTGTACCGTTGGGATTAAGACGAACCAAGTCCACTGAACTACTACTTGCCCTAGCATCATTGAATCCACCAGCTGCTAACAAAGCTTGGTTTAAAGAACTGTTAGGCTGAAGCTCAGTAACCCCTGGTCTTTTTACCTCCCCAACTACCCCCACCTTGATTGTTGCGGGCGATAGGGTGGTAGTGGCCAACTGGGTTACCTCTGCTGTGTTTACTTGTGTTGCTGTGGGAACAATAATAGTGTCACCGTCTTGTACCACCACATCCTGATTTAAGTCTCCGCTTTGCAACAGTTCCCACAAATTGATGTTTAGGGTTTGTTCCTTGTCAGTTCTGGTAGGACGACGAACCTTAATGTTGCGCACGTCAGCTTGGGATGTGATTCCTCCCGATAACTGAATGGCTCGCATTACTGTGGGTAAACCACCACTGTCGTTTCCACCCCCTGCAGCAACCAAGTAGGAACCAGGACGGTAAACTTGACCAGTAATGGCTACCCTGCGCGGTGCTGTTCTACTAGCAGCGTAGCTGGCTGCAAATAAGTTGCGGGCCTCAGCTACATTAAAATCTGTTGCAGTGGGGACAAATATGGTGTCTCCATCTCTGAGAGTTATGTCTATGGGTATTCTTCCTGTTTGGGTAATTTGTTTCAGGTCGAGACTTATCACCTGTTCTCCCGAACGTCCCACCTGACGTCGTAGTTGTACCTTGGTCACATCCGCTGCTAGTGTTACTCCCTCTGCTGTGGTTAGGGCGGCTAATACTGTGGGATATTGTACACCAGGATTGTTACCTCCTGTTCCTTGTAAACTCAAGCTATAAGATCCAGGTCGTGTCACTTCTCCAGCAACAAAAACGTTGATGGGACGGGGAGCTAACAAGTTTACTGAAATTAAAGGGCGTTTAAGAAACCGAGCATATCTTCTGGCTATTTCGTCTGCTGCTTGTTGGGTTGTTAGTCCAGAAACGGGAATGCTGCCAATTAATGGCATGTTGATTTCTCCCCCAGGTGGGATTTGATATTCCCCGGTGTATTCTGGCGCCTCAAAAACGTTCACACGAATCCGATCTCCACCACCTAATAGGTAATCGGTGAATAGACTAGAAGTGGCAGAATTTACTTTTGGCTGGGGTTTTGATTGAGCTAAACTGACCAATGGCCAGGCTGTATTAAGGGTGGTCAGTAAGATTAGGGCTGTGCTTGAATGGATAATAGGTTTCCAGAAGTTTTTGCTAACCATTTTTACCTGAGAGTTTGTGCTTGGCATTTGTAATAGTAAGGTTTAGAAATTATAACAGCTGAAAAAATTTGGAAATATAGCTTGGAAAGAACGCTATAGACAAGTTTGATGGCTAAAAATGAGAGTCGGGTAAGCATTCTGGCTCTATACCTAAGTCCTGACTATAGTTAGCTGTGTAAGTTCCCAATAGCATTGTTTTCATTTATTTTCATCCACAAGCTTCATTATCCGGGAGTAACTTGTCCAAACTATTAGTTTTGGGTAAGGTTAGGTTAAAGTTTTGATTGGGTTGGTAACGGGGATAACTGTTGAATAAAAAAATCCTCCAAGGACTGACGACATAAGCTTATTTTAATCACTTTCCCACCCATTAACCGCAAACTGGCAAGAAAATCATATAAATCTTCTTTTAAGATGCCATGCCATATAGCTTCCCGTTCAAATTGTATCTCTCCCAATCTTTTTTGTAATATCTCTTTATCCCCTCCTTTACCCCTGATATAGTAGCCTTTCTCTTCCCCTAATAATTCACTCAGGGATCCACTACAAATTATTTCCCCTTGATTTAATATGCCAATGCGATCGCAAATCTGTTCTACATACCCTAACATATGACTGTTAAAAAAGATGGTTTTGCCTGCAGATTTAAGCGAAAGGATAATTTCTCGCATTTGATTTTGTGCTAAGGGATCAAGTCCAGACATAGGCTCATCCAAAAACAGCACTTTTGGATCATTGATTAACGCCTGGGCTAAACCAATTCGCTGAACCATTCCCTTAGAATAGGAACCAATCCTTTGTTTGCGAGCTTGATTTTGGGATAACCCGACTAATTCTAACAGATGAACTATCCGTTGTCGTTGCACACGGGAGGAAATTCGGAAGATCTCCCCAGTCAACTCTAACAACTCGTATCCAGTCAGATAATCGTAAAAATAGGGGTTTTCTGGTAAATAACCAATAAACTGTTTGACCGAGCGATCGCCTAGTGGTTTCCCCAACAAAAATCCTTTACCACTAGAAGGACGACTTATTCCCAGTAAAATTTTTAACAAAGTAGTTTTTCCTGCACCATTAGGTCCCAAAAGGCCAAAAGTTTCTCCTGGATAGACTTCTAGGGAGCAGTTGTGGAGAGATATAATCTTGTGGTGCGACCAAAATCCTGTGCGGTAAACCTTGCTCACCTGAGAGGTAAGGATTGCTGGAGAATTGTTAAACATGAATGTATTTTATTATCAACTATAACACGCCCTTAGAACTAGGAATAGTTTGAGCGCGACGAGGATCGATCTCCACGGCCATGCGCATTGCTCTAGCAAAAGCCTTAAAGGTAGCCTCAATAATATGATGAGAATTAATACCATCTAGTTGCTGAATATGTAGAGTCATTTGACTATGATTTACTAAAGCCACAAAAAACTCTCTCACGAGTTGAGTATCATAGGTTCCTACCCTTTCCGTACTAATATGTAATCCATAACTGAGATGGGGGCGACCAGAGAAATCCAAAGCTACCTGGATCAGTGCTTCATCCAAAGGAGCGATGAAATGACCGAAGCGGGCAATACCCTTTTTATTACCAAGTGCCTGATGGAGAGCCTGACCTAAAGTAATACCCACATCCTCATTGGTGTGGTGGTCATCAATTTGCCAGTCACCTGTAGCTTGAATATCCAAATCAAATAAACCATGGGAGGCAATCTGCTGGATCATGTGATCCAAAAAATAAATACCCGTATTAGACTTACAAATTCCCGTACCATCAAGATTAATGGATACGGTTACATCTGTTTCTCCTGTAACACGTTTAACCGTAGCGAGTCTTTCTTTGCTCATTGTCAACTTATATTTTTATATTTTTTTGTTAGTTCATTAGCAAGTAGTTCAAACACTAACCGACGTAGAACGTCGGTGATGCTTAATATTAAACCTAGTTACATGCCCATAATTTCATATCCCGCATCTACATATAGGATTTGTCCAGTAATTCCACTAGATAAATCACTACACAAAAAAGCAGCTGCACTACCTACCTCCAATTGAGTAACAGTACGTTTCAGGGGAGCCACTTGCTCAACGTGATGAATCATATCCAAAATACCACCTACAGCAGAGGAAGCCAGAGTGCGGATGGGACCTGCGGAGATACCATTGACACGAATATTTTGGGGTCCCAGTTCTGCTGCCAAGTAACGCACACTAGCTTCTAGTCCAGCTTTGGCTACTCCCATTACATTATAATTAGGAATAGCGCGCACTGCGCCCAAATAGGAAAGAGTCAGAATACTACCACCTTCTGTCATCAAAGGTTTAGCTGCTCCACTTAACTGAATAAGAGAATAAGTGCTAACTTCTAATGCCTTATTAAATCCTAAGCGAGAAGTTTGACTAAAATCTCCACTTAAATCCTCTTTGTTAGCAAAAGCTAGACAGTGAATGAGAATATCTAGCTTACCCCATTTTTGTTGAATAGCGTCAAAAGTAGCTTGGATTTGTTCCTCATTCTCTACATTACAGGGCAGAAATAAACTAGGTTCAAGGGGTTCAACTAACTCCAAGACCTTCTTTTCGAACTTACCCTTATCATCGGGCAAATAGGTAACTCCCAGATTAGCTCCAGCTGCATGTAGTTGTTGGGTAATACCCCAAGCAATAGACCGACTATTGGCAATCCCCGTAACCAGGGCATTCTTACCGGACAGGTTTAGCATAAAAATTGTTAACGCGATTGATCTTATTGAGAATATTGTTAAATTAAATGTTATCCTAAATGTGATCTTGATAATTCTCTGTCCCCATAAACCTTTTTATGGTGATTGTTTAAGAACTTATTAAAGATCTGGCAAATTTTGAACCGAAAAAACCCCAAAATTGTCCTCCAGGGGAGGGGTAATCCACCATTTTAGGTTAAAAATCACCAAAATTGGGTATCATGATCGACAAAATAAGATAGACTAGCAAATTTGAGTATAGTAAAAGACAGAAAGATTGACGGTGCGTTCTTGATTCTTCAGTTGTATTCTTAGGTATTAAGTTTTTGTTTTTCCGGTGTTGGGTAAGGGAAGGGAGATGATCGTAATGCAAGATAAAGCCCTGGCAAATGTTTTTCGTCAAATGGCAACGGGGGCTTTTCCCCCTGTTGTGGAGACGTTTGAACGTAACAAAACCATCTTTTTTCCCGGGGATCCGGCCGAACGAGTTTATTTTCTTCTCAGAGGTGCTGTGAAACTTTCCAGGGTGTATGAAGCAGGAGAAGAAATAACAGTGGCCCTGCTACGGGAAAATAGCGTTTTCGGTGTTTTGTCATTACTAACAGGTAATAAATCAGATAGGTTTTACCATGCAGTTGCTTTTACTGCGGTGGAATTGCTCTCTTCGCCAATTGAGCAGGTAGAGCAGGCCCTCAAGGAAAATCCAGAACTGTCAATGCTTATGCTGCGAGGCCTCTCCTCGCGGATTCTGCAAACAGAAATGATGATTGAAACTCTTGCTCACCGAGATATGGGTTCTCGGTTAGTCAGTTTTCTGCTAATTCTCTGTCGCGACTTTGGTGTTCCCTGTGCTGACGGGGTTACTGTTGACCTCAAGTTATCCCATCAGGCGATCGCAGAAGCAATAGGTTCCACCCGAGTGACTGTAACCAGGTTACTAGGAGACTTGCGGGAGAAAAAAATGATTTCTATCCACAAGAAAAAAATCACTGTGCATAAGCCAGTCGCACTAAGCAAGCAGTTTACTTAATGTTTACCAAGTTTGCTTATAAGCTATAATTTGAGTTAGCTCACGGAAAAATCTGGGGGGTCTAATTCACCAGGCAAGTTGTGTTTACTCTTACGGACCAATATCCCCCTGTGTCCACCGTGCAACAATTTTAATAAGGTGCAATTCTATGACTCCAAGACATGGATACCTATGGCTGTCAAACAATATTTAAACTTTACTATTCTATCCAATTCTTTTTCTCCACAGACCATGGTTAAAAGTAGTAAAGTGTATATGGAAGCTTTTTTGGCGGTAGGATTAAGATGGCCACTGGGTACATCCTCATAGCAGCAATTTTAATTTTGGGCGGTGTGATTGCCACCCTCGGCGATCGCATTGGTACCAAAGTAGGTAAAGCACGTTTATCTCTGTTTAATTTACGTCCCAAGAAAACGGCGGTTATTGTCACTATCTTTACGGGTAGTGTGATTTCCGCCACCACCTTGGCCATTTTATTTGCCGCCGACGAGGGTTTGAGAAAGGGTGTATTTGAGTTAGAAGATATTCAAAAAGATCTCAGAAATAAACGGGAACAATTAAAAACTGCTGAAGCTCAGAAGATTAATATAGAGAATAGACTAATTGCAGCTAGAAAAGCTCAAGAAGAAGCTAAAAACCAGCTTATAGAAACAAATAATTCTTTACAAGAAGCAAATAGTAAACAAAAAGCTACACAAGCTAAACTTGACATTACTACTACAAAACAGATTAAAACTCAAACTCAACTCCGGGGAACCCAGAGCAAACTAGGTAAGGTTGTGGTTCAGTATAGACAGGCCCTGGGTGAACTGGAAAATTTATACCAACAACGCCAAGCCTTACGATTGGCAGTGGGAGAATTAAGAAGTGAACGTCAGCAGTTATATGCTCAAGCTCAACAAGCTATTGATGAGGCTAAAAATGCAGTTACCAAACGAGATCGAGAATTGTTCAACCGCAAAGCAATTATTGCACAGCGAGATCGAAAAATTGCTGGTTTGGATAGGCTAATTCAAAATCGCAATTTAGAAATTAGGAAACGAGAACAAATTATTGCTAGTAGAGAAGTGCAACTAGGGGAGCTAGAAAAACAGCAGCAGTATTTAGAACAAGAGGTAGCAAGATTGGAAAAATATTATCAGTCTTATCGCGACCTACGTTTGGGTAAATTAGCTTTGGTTCGTGGTCAGGTCATAGCATCTGCTGTAGTTAGTGTGAATAAACCTAGCGTTGCCAATCAGGTCATTACCCAAATATTTCAGGAAGCTAATAATAACGCCAGCATTCAATTAAATGAACCAGGAACCAACCAAAATAACACAGACTTACTACGTATAAGTGAAGAAAGGGTGGAACAACTGACTAAACAAATTCAGGATGGTAGGGAATATGTAGTGAGAATTTTTTCTGCTGGTAACTACGTAAGAGGGGAAAAACAAATAGAATTTTTTGCCGATGCTATGCCCAATCAACTGGTATTTTCTGCTGGTCAGGTATTGGCTACAACCTCTGCGGATATGAAAAGTATGACATCATATCAACTGCGTCAAAGGCTAGATCTAGTAATTTCTGCTTCCCAGTTCCGTGCCCGAAATGCTGGCATTGTGGAGAGAATAGAGATAGATGGCACTTTTTTACGATTTTTTTCTGAACTGGAGCAGTCTCAACAAGCTTTGGAAGTAAAAGCAGTTGCTGCAGAAAATATCTATACTGCAGGTCCTTTAAGAGTTAAACTGGTGGCAATATCCAATGGAAAAATTGTTTTTAGCACTTAAAAATGAATAATATAAATGGTATAAAAACACAGTGCACAATTTTAGGCTTTGACCCTGGACGTGACAAATGTGGTGTAGCAGTGATGGGAATAGACCGTAAACTTTACCATCATGAAGTTGTGCCAGCTAAACAGGTGATCGCCCATATTTCTGATTTCAGGGCAACTTTTTCCATTTCCAGAATTGTGATGGGAAATCAAACCACAGCTAAAACTTGGAAACAGCAACTGGAGCAGGAATTAAACCCCAGTTTGGATATTATCTTAGTAGATGAACGTTACACTACCTTAGCTGCAAGAGACCGTTATTGGCAGATGTTTCCTCCCAGAGGATTAACAAATCTCGTACCCAAAGGTTTACGTCAACCACCACGGGCTATAGATGATATTGTAGCAATTCTCCTAATTGAACGCTATCTTGAAGAACTGGGGATTTGCCACAAAAACTCTACTAGTCATCCCATTTGTGACCAGTAGTGTTTTAGTATTTGTCAACCTCTTGTAGTGGCTATAGTTCATATTTCGGCCCGAATAGTAAAAGTATAATCTCCTCCTGGTTCCAATTGATAATCTTGTTTTTCTAAAAAGCGTCCCAGGGGATCCCTAATCAAGGCCCTTCCCCGAGAGGGTTGAATGGAAAGTTCTCCCCGGAGAAAATACCATTCAAAATGCCATTCAAAATTGCCAGCACTGACATCACCTTCCAGAAAGCCATGTTGCCAGGATTGACGGGTGATTCTCACGTGGGCAGTAGTTTCTGGTAAACGTTTAGCGCTGACCATGGAATAACAAGTGTAAATTTTCCTTCGAGTAAGAAAATTATACAATCACTGGAGAATATCCCATTACCCAGGTATCACGGATTTTAGATTTGTGATTTATTATACTTAATCTACAATCTAAAATCCTATAGCCCTAGCCACCGGGGGTGAGCCAGAACGCTTCTTCACTAAACCTTCTGGACAAAGCTAGATACAACTAGCGATTTGTTGCTGCGGCTTCTCGTGCAGCAGCTGCCTGATCTGGATGAATGCCCAATCGTGTCAGGTTAATTCTCCCCTTGCTATCAATTTCACGAACCTTGACAATTACCTCCTCACCAACAGCTACTTCATCTTCCACCTTACCTACACGATAATCGGCCAGCTGGGAAATATGGATCATGCCCTCCTTACCAGGTAAAAATTCCACAAAGGCCCCAATTGGTATAATCCTTGTCACACGACCCACATATACATCTCCCTCGTGGAGCTTGCGGGTCATGCCCTGAATTATACTTTTTGCTCGTTTGGCTCTACCTTCATCTATGGCGGAAATGGTCACAATACCACTATCTTCAATGTCGATTTTAGCACCCGTCTCTTCCGTAATACCCTTGATGGTCTTACCGCCTGGACCGATGACTAAACCAATCATATCAGGATCAATTTTAATTGTGACTAGTCGTGGTGCAAAAGGTGAAGTTTCAGTTCGTGGTTTGTCTATAGTTTGCAACATCTTCTCCAAAATGTGCAACCGAGCATCCCTGGCTTGCTCCACGGCTTGTTTAATTACATCTAGAGACAATCCAGAGATTTTCATGTCCATTTGTAGTGCCGTGATGCCCGTATCAGTACCGGCCACTTTAAAGTCCATATCGCCTAAAAAGTCTTCAATACCTTGAATATCAGTGAGTACCCGTACTTCCGATCCTTCCTTAATCAAACCCATAGCAGCACCGCTGACAGGTTTGGTAATGGGAACACCTGCATCCATGAGAGCTAGGGTAGATCCACAAACTGATCCCATAGAGGTAGAGCCATTGGAAGAAAGAACTTCCGAGACCACCCTAATGACGTAGGGGAATTGCTCTTTGGTAGGAAGCACAGGCAAAATTGCCCTTTCTGCTAAAGCTCCATGCCCTATTTCCCGTCTTCCAGGGGCCCGCAAGGGTTTAGTTTCACCTACGGAGAAAGGAGGGAAATTGTAATGATGTAAGTAACGTTTGGACTGATCTACTTGTAAATCATCACTTAAACTTTGGGCATCTCCTGGCGTGCCAAGGGTGCAAGCTGATAATACTTGAGTTAATCCACGATTAAATAATCCACTACCATGAACACGACGAGGTAGGACTCCTACTTGGGATGAAACAGGACGCACTTCATCTAACTTACGACCGTCCACTCGCACATTGTCTTCAACAATTTGACGACGCATGAAGTACTTAGTAATGTCTTTAAAAGTGTTCTCTAGTACTTGACCATTAGCTGTTGCAGCTATGCGAATAGGATCTTCCTCCCCCAGAGACTCAATACTAGATGCGATCGCACTTTTAACTACATCCAGAGCAGCATCGCGTTCAGTTTTAGTCAATTCAAACTGAGCGAGTATTTTTTTAATTTCCTCACTAGCGCGATCGCGGATATAGTTTTCCAGACTTTGATCGGGTATTGGGGGTTCTTGGTGAACAATAGTCAAACCGAGTTCAGCAATTAAATCTCGTTGTGCTTGAATTAAATCCCTAACTGCTTCATAACCAAAGTCAATGGCCTCAATAATATCCCGTTCAGGTAACTGATTTGCTCCTGCTTCCACCATAATTACCCCATCGGGGGAGCCAGCAACCACCAAATCCAAATCACCAGCTTCTATTTCGGCGTAGGTAGGGTTAATAATAAAATCATCCCCAACTAAACCCACACGTACTGCTGCCATTGGTCCATAAAAAGGAATTTGGGCAATCAGAGTAGCGATAGAAGCTCCGGTTACAGCCAACACATCGGGTGGCACTAGCTCATCCATAGAGAGGGTCAAAGCAATAATTTGCAGGTCATCTCTTAACCAGGAGGGGAACAGGGGACGCAATGGGCGGTCAATCAAACGACTAGTTAAAATAGCCCTTTCTGGTGGCCGACCCTCGCGGCGCATAATACCACCGGGTATTCTTCCAGCAGCGTACAGTCTTTCTTCATAATCTACTGTTAGGGGAAGAAAATCAACGCCCTCTCTGGCTTCTGATCTTGTGGCCGTCACCAAAACGGCAGTGTCTCCCGATTCTATCAACACCGAACCACCTGCTTGAGGGGCTAACAATCCGACCTTCAGTCGAATATCCCGTCCATCAAAGGATATTGACTTATCAATTTCTGCCATTCAGTTTCTTTTCCTTCTATGCACTCTATTCTCGCTCTGTGGCAATCCTAACACTTATATAATGTAGACGACTTGGTTTTGGATATATTAGTTTCAGACAAGGTAAAGGGGGGGGATCTGGCGACTTTTTAGTTTGTACTTGGGAATTTGTGAAAAAATATGTCAATTCTACACGGTGCTTGGTTGAATAAAACAAAAAGTAATTTTGATCCAGTATTGTTCCTCTGGGCAGAAACTTGGCGAAGCGAATCTCAAATACCAATGGAGTCTATTAGTTTGACATCCTTACCTTACCATCCTTTAGCCATGTCATCCCTGGAGTTGGGTACGTGGCTGAAAAGCTATCATGGGCGAATCTATGACTGTATTTTCACTTCTAATTCTGCTATAACTAAAGTAAGTAGGAATAAAATAAATCAAGCTAAAGTTGATTCACAAGTGCTCGCTGTACCGACTAATTTTATAGGAAGATCCCCAATTATTTGCCCCATATATTCCCCAAGTATATTAGTAGAGAATAATGATAGAAATAGTGATCACCAAACCTATTTACAACCCTGGCGAATAGAGGGTTTTCCCTTAGAACCTGATGTGGCTATTAAAGTGCTGTGTAATTTACCATTAAATTCCACTAATAGTGCAGATAGTTTTTTGGCGGGAGACCTGAGATTTTGGTCCCATATAGCAAGATGGTCTTTAGATTTAATAGCTCGCTGTAAATTTTTACCCACTATAGAAATAAATGAAGACGGTTCTCAATTTGCTCGGTGGCACGTACTCTTAGATAGTGCTATAGATACAACCAGATTAGAAAAATTTGCTGCTAATATTCCCCCAGCATGTTGTAATTATCAACAGCTTGATTCCCATAATGCAAATTATGTTGACCACTTGTTCTTTACGGATCTACCTAGGGAACCGCAGGAGTTAATTTTGGGATTTCTCAATAGCATCATAGATGTACAAATTCGTCTTATGCTAGATGAGCAATCCATTTTGGATAGTCGGTCAATCATGTCCTTGCCATCATTAGTGCAACCATGGTTCCAGTCTTTGATCAGTTTGAAGAATAGATCATCTCCAATGTGTGGGGATGCCATAGACCTAGAGAGATTAAAAGAGACCCTAAAATCTTGGCAATTGCCCTTACAACACCAATTAACAGAAAAAGTAGCTTTTAGAACTTGTTTACAACTGCATCCACCCACAGGGACAACAGATTGGCGTTTAGGTTATTTTTTGCAAGCTACTGATGATGACCAATTTCTCATTGATGCCAAAACCATATGGGAGAATCCAGTGGAAACATTGGTGTATGAAAATCGCCAGGTCAGTAAACCCCAAGAGACTTTATTGCGGGGTTTGGGTTTAGCCTCCCGATTATATCCTGGGATTACCAGTAGTTTAGAGACAGAATTCCCGGAATGCTGTTATCTTCAACCTATGGAAGCATATCAGTTTATTAAATCTGTCAGTGGGAGATTAGAGGATAATGGGTTAGGGGTAATTTTGCCTCCCAGCTTAGCTAATCGTGAAGGTTGGGCAAATCGTTTAGGTTTGCAAATTATCGCCGAAACACCACACAATAAACAACAGAATTTAGGTTTAAAAAGTTTATTAAAATTCCAATGGCAATTGGCAATTGGTGGTCAGACCATTTCTCCAGATGAATTTGACCGATTAGTGGCTTTAAATAGTCCCTTGGTAGAAATTAACGGTGAATGGGTAGAACTGCGAGAACAGGACATTAAAACTGCCCAAAACTTTTTTGCTGCTCGTAAACAGGATTTATCTTTGTCCTTAGAAGAAGCCATAAGAATTAGTAGAGGTGACACCCAGGTAATTGAAAAATTACCAGTTGTTAGTTTTGATGCTTCTGGTGCATTACAAGATTTAGTTACCACCTTAAATGATAACCAAGATATTCAACCTTTACCCCTACCCAAAAATTTTCAAGGTCAGCTTCGACCTTATCAACAAAGAGGAGCTGCTTGGTTAGCCTTTTTAGAAAGATGGGGTTTGGGTGCTTGTTTAGCTGATGATATGGGACTGGGAAAATCTGTACAGTTTCTGGTTTTTTTTCTACATCTGCAAGAAAAAAATGCCTTACAAAATCCCGGTCTTCTCCTATGTCCTACTTCTGTTTTGGGCAACTGGTCTAGGGAAATAAAAAAATTTGCCCCTCAACTCAAGGTTTTGGAATTTCATGGTGAAAAACGTCCCAAAGGTAAGAAGTTTGCTGAGAGTGCTAAGAAGCAGGATTTAGTAATTACTAGTTATTCTTTGGTGCAACGGGATCTTAAGTTATTGCAAACTGTTAATTGGCAAGTTATTGTTTTAGATGAAGCTCAAAACATCAAAAATTATGATTCTAAACAATCTCAGTCGGTGCGCAAATTAGAAGCCAAATTTCGTATTGCTTTAACTGGAACACCCGTGGAAAACCGATTACAGGAATTATGGTCTATTCTGGATTTTCTGAATCCTGGTTATTTGGGTAATAAACAATTTTTTCAAAGACGATTTGCTATACCCATTGAAAAATATGGTGACGTATCATCCTTAAATCAATTGCGTTCCTTAGTACAACCCTTTATTTTGCGACGATTGAAATCGGATAAATCCATTATTCAAGATTTACCACAAAAGCAAGAAATGACTGTATTTTGTGGTTTAACTAAGGAGCAAGCAGAATTGTATCAGAATGCCGTTGATAAATCTTTGAGCGAAATTCAGTCAGCTAGTGTTTTACAACGTCGCGGCATGATTTTATCTTTGTTAGTAAAACTAAAACAAATTTGTAATCACCCCGCCCAATACCTCCATGAGTCTAGCCTGGAAAAGTATAGTTCCGCTAAGTTGCAGCGTTTACAAGAAATGCTAGAAGAAGTCATAGCAGAAAAGAGTAGGGCTTTGATATTTACCCAATTTGCAGAGTTGGGAAAATTATTGCAGCCCTATTTAGCAAAGCATCTAGACAGGGAGATTTTCTTTTTATATGGAACTACTGGCAAAAAGCAGAGAGAAGAAATGGTAGATAGATTTCAACAGGATCCACAAGGTCCACCAATTATGATTTTGTCTTTAAAAGCTGGGGGTGTGGGTTTAAACCTAACTAGGGCAAACTATGTTTTTCATTTCGATAGATGGTGGAATCCTGCAGTGGAAAACCAAGCAACTGACCGAGCTTTTAGAATTGGACAAACTCAGAATGTCCAAGTCCACAAGTTTGTCTGTAGGGGAACTCTAGAAGAAAAGATCCATGACATGATTGAAAGCAAAAAACAATTGGCACAGCAAGTAATTAGTTCCGGTGAAGAATGGTTAACCCAGCTGGATACAGATCAATTACGTGATTTGTTGTTTCTGGATAGAAACGCTATTGTTGATGACGAAGAAGATTAATTTAGGTTTTAAAGAGGGAAGTATGATAGAGAGAACTTTAGAAATCAGCAGAGAATGGTGGTCCCAAAGATGGTTAGACCTATTGGACTCCTATCGTTTTAAAAAACGGTTAGAAAGAGCTAGAAACTATTCTCGACAAGGGAACGTTTTGAGTATTGAATTTCAAAAATCCAAGGTTCTAGCGCGGGTGAAAGGTAGTGAAGTTGAACCCTACCAAGTTTCCTTGTCCCTTGATATATTTAGTGATGAGGAATGGAGCTATGTGATTGAAAATATGTCGCATAAATCCCTGTTTGCAGCTAAGTTACTAGCAGGAGAAATGCCTCAAAATATTGAAGATGTATTCACCAGTAATGGACTTTCATTATTTCCCTTTACCTTGAATGATGTCCATAGTCAATGTTCCTGTCCAGATCCAGCAGTACCTTGCAAACACATCGGAGCTGTTTATTATCAATTGAGCGATCGCCTGAGTGAAGATCCTTTTGTACTATTTGAATTACGGGGTAGAAGTAGAGAAAGAATAATTCAAGATTTAAGAAAATTAAGGGGTCAGAAAAAATTAGTTAACCTACCTATCCATAGAAAAAATAACCAAGGAGAAAATTCCCCCCAACTAAACCCAACCCCTAATCAAATAAGTGATAATCAAATAAATTATTTTTGGCAATATAATGACCCACTAGACTCATCCCTGGTGGTAATTTCTCCCAACATGGGAGAAACGGTATTGGATATTTTAGGAAATATTCCCCTACCCAAAGATGAAGAGAATACAGTCCACGTCTTGGGTTCTAGTAGCGACTCAACCATGAAACACTTACAAAATATTTACCGAGATGTTAGTCAAAAAGCTTGCCTATTGGCAATGAATATGGGTTAACTTTTTTGTTAACTATATGATATGATGCCATTTTATACTCAATTTTCCAAGAGCTTAGGAGCATATATGGAGCCAATTATTGCTATAGCTTTAGCCCTTATGGGCTATGCCTTTGGATCTACCAAATTGGTTAGTCAAGGCAATGAAGCATTAGTGGAACGTCTAGGGCGGTATCATCGAAAACTGAAACCGGGAATTAACTTTATAGTTCCCTTACTAGATCAAATCGTCATGGAAGACACCAATAGAGAACAGATTTTAGATATTAGTCCCCAGAATGTCATTAGCAAGGATGGTATTTATCTAGAAGTGGATGCGGTAGTTTACTGGCGTATTGTGGATATAGAAAGAAGTTTTTATGCTGTTGATGATCTACAAGATGCACTTAACAATTTAGCAGTGACCACAGTGCGAGAAATTCTAGCGCAGAACACCCTAGAAGAAACTAACATGGCTAGGTCAAACATAGACAATACCCTACTAGACCAGTTAAACTTGACCTCCCAGACCTGGGGGGTAGAAATCATGCGCTTAGATTTCCAAAGAATTACACCGCCAGAAAGCGTAAGAAAATCCATGGAAGAAGAACGTGCAGCAGAAATTAAAAAGCGAGCAGTGATTTCTGCAGCAGAGGGAGAAAGACAAGCAGCAATCAAAAAAGCTGAGGGAACTAGAACATCTATGGAAATTATTTCCGAGGCGCTGCGTTCCCATCCCGAAAGTAAAGATATTTTACGGTATCTTGTAGCCCAGGATTATGTCCAAGCTAGTCAGAAGTTGGGAGAAAGCAATAACGCCAAAATTGTCTTTGTAGATCCAGCTAATTCCACGGGGATGTTTGAGGAGTTAATTTCCCAACCAGGAACAGAAGATGAGGGTAAGAGACCCGGTAATGGCAAAAAGTGACAAATCCTACTTAGCCCTACTTATAAATAGCATCAGCAACAAGGGACACGTCTCGTATGGCACTAACATCATGAACTCTGAGAATGTCAGCACCATGAAAAATGGCTGCACAACAAGCTGCGGCCGTTCCCCATACACGATCCTTTGCATTGGGTTGGTTCAAAATTTGACCGATAAAACTTTTCCTCGATGGGCCGACTAAAATGGGGAGTTCAAGGCTTTTTAACCTAGACAGTTCCCGAATAACTTGTAGATTTTGTTGATGATTTTTGGCAAAACCAATACCGGGATCAATAATTATTTTTTCTCGTTTGATCCCCAAGGTAATTGCACTATTTACTTGCTGGGACAAAAAATCATAAATCTCACCTATCACATCTTGGTATTGAGCATACTCTTGCATAGTTTGGGGAGTTCCTCGGATGTGCATCAGCACAATGGGCACATCTAGATTGGCCACGGTTGACAACATTTCTGGATCATAGGTTCCACCAGAAATATCATTAACCATATCAGCACCCAATTGGACAGCGGCTTGGGCCACAGCAGCTCTGGTGGTGTCTATAGAAATGGGTATAGTCACTTCTGGTCTAATTACCTTTATTACTGGCAGTACCCGTTCCATTTCTTCCGCGAGGGTGATTTGTTGTGACCCTGGTCTAGTTGATTGCCCACCAATGTCAATAATATCAGCCCCAGCAGCTATCATGGCGCGAGCTTGAGCTACAGCACTAGCAATTGTGTTGAATTCGCCACCATCACTAAAACTGTCGGGGGTGACATTTAAAATCCCCATTATATAGGTTTTTGTCCCCCAGTTAAAACAGCTTTGTCGAATAACTAATTTATTTGCTAGATTTGCCATAATTGACCTTGGCCCCTACTCCCCTTACCTATTGATAATTGACAATTCTGGCAAAACTTTCCGGTTCCAAACTGGCGCCACCGACGAGAACACCATCTATTTCCGATTGTGCCATGATTTCATCAATATTATTGGGTTTCACAGAACCACCATACTGAATTGGCACCTTATCATTAGTCAATTGAGAGCGAATTAATCCAATGACCCGATTTGCTTCTGCGGACTCACAAGTGTCCCCCGTACCAATTGCCCAAATTGGCTCGTATGCGATAACCAGTTTAGTTTGGTCTACATCTACCAAGTCATGTTTTAATTGGTAAGAGATTAGTTTTTCTGTTTCCCCTGCATCTCGTTGTTGTTTAGTTTCACCCACACAGAGAATTGGGGTTAGCCCATAATTTTGGGCAGCTTTAAGGCGCAGGTTAACAGTTTCATCGGTTTCGCCAAAATATTGCCGTCTTTCACTATGCCCAATAATAACATAGCGAACACCTATTTCCAAGAGCATGGGGGCGGCAATTTCACCCGTATAGGCTCCATTTTCTGACCAGTGGACATTTTGCGCGCCCAAACCCACACGACTACCGTGTAAATATTTGGACATAACATTTAAGTTTGTAAAGGGGGGACACAATACAACCTCTCTTATAGAAGGTGTTTCCTCTAATTCAGGCAGAAATCCGCGCAGGAATTCCTCTGATTCCGCCTGGGTTTTGAACATTTTCCAGTTACCAGCAATAACTATTTTTCGCACAGGTGATTTTATTAAGATGCTAACGCTACCAGATCAACTCCTAACTCTACTACTTTTTGTGACCCCTTGGAGCAAAAATAAATAATATGACAAATATCACATCTAAATTACCCCAACCCGAAAACAATAACTCTTCTGATGCAGAACTGGATGAGGCGATTTTCAGTTTTGGAAATATTCAAGCGGAACTGAACTATGGACAAGCTAAAACAGCTTTGAAAACTTTAGTGACCAGTCTTGACCTGACCTCTCAGGAACTGTCTGGATTAGAAAGTGAAATAGCGGATTTAGAAACCATGTTGGGAAAATTAGAAGACATGGTAGTACAAATAGCAGCCTTTGGCATGGTAGGAAGAGGCAAGTCTTCTCTTCTAAATGCTTTGGTCGGTCAGCCAATATTTGAAACTGGGCCTTTACATGGGGTTACCCGTGCGGAACAAAAAGTTAACTGGACTATCTCCCAAGAAGCTATGGGTACGTTCAAAGCTACTTTTCTCTCCCCAGATCAATCCCAAGTAGTTTTAGTAGATACGCCAGGATTAGATGAAGTTGATGGAGAAACTCGTGCTGCTTTGGCACAAAAGGTAGCAAAACAAGCAGATTTAATTTTATTTGTTATTGCTGGCGATATGACTAAGATTGAACAGGTAGCTCTCTCCCAGTTAAGAACAGTAGGTAAACCAATTATTTTAGTTTTCAATAAAATTGACCAGTATCCCATAACTGACCGCCTAGCAATTTATGAAAAAATCCGGGATGACAGGGTTAAAGAATTAGTTTCACCCCAGGAAATAGTCATGTGTGCTGCTTCACCTCTAGTTAAGACTGCCCTAGTTCAAGCTGATGGAGCTAGGACTATACGATTAGAAGCAGGGAAGGCCCAAGTAGAAGAATTAAAGCTGAAAATTCTGGAGATCTTGCAACGAGAAGGAAAAGCATTAGTAGCTTTAAACACTATGCTCTACGCTGATACTGTAAGTGAACAAATAGTAAAGCGGAAGTTAATCATTAGAGAAGAAAGTGCTAATCAGTTGATTTGGAAAGCGGTAATGATTAAGGCTTTGGCGATCGCCCTCAATCCTGTTACTGTAGTTGATATTGTCAGTAGTATAGCTATTGACATAGCCATAATTTTAGGTCTATCCAAGCTCTATGGCATTGAAATGACCCAAAGTGGCGCTGTGAAACTGCTACAAAAAATCGCCTTGAGCATGGGTGGAATTGGAGTGAGCGAGTTGCTGGCAAACCTAGGTTTAAGTGGGCTGAAAACCATATTAGGTTTGTCCGCAACTGCCACAGCTGGAATAACTTTAGGACCTTATCTATCCGTAGCGATTACTCAAGCAGGAGTAGCAGGCGTATCATCTTACGGAATTGGGCAAGTGACTAAAGCCTACCTAGCTAATGGGGCCACCTGGGGTCCAGAAGGTCCCAAAGCAGTAGTAACCAACATATTATCTAACTTGGATGAGACCTCTATTTTGAATCGGATTAAAGAAGAGCTTTTGTCCAAGATTCAAGGAAAAAAGGTTGAATAATAGCTCACTCCGCCCAGGCGATTAACCTAGGTTCGTATGGACTAGAAAGGTATTGGTTATGGGGCAAAACCCGCAAAGATAAACCCTGTAAACCAGAACTGGTATAGGTAATATCGGCAGTATAAATACTTAAACCCCCATCATCTTGCCCATGATAACTCATTTCCACAGGAATAGCATTGACAATGTCACCATTAGCATCAATGGCTCCTTGATATAGCTCTACCCGCACATCCTGGCTAGTTAAAGTGGCTAGATCAACTTTGGCGGTTACTCCCACCTTTTGATTCACCCCAATTTCTGTCCCTGTGGATACATCAATGTCCTTAATTCTGATATTGAACCAATGTTCGCTCAATATAGATTTCCAGTGAGCTAATTCCTTGGCTGGTGCATAGTGATCTGATGTTAAGGTATGATGGCGATCGCTGGCTGGGAAGTAGGCTCTAACAGCGTATTCTCTGACCATACGTGCTGTATTAAACAAGGGACAATTCAATCGAATTGCATCCTTCATCTTTGCCACCCATGGTCTGGGTAGGCCATCTTCATCTCGGTGGTCATAGAATAGGGGGACAACCTCTTTTTCCAGCAACTCATAGAGAGCATTAGCTTCTATTTGGTCTTGATAATTAGGATCTTCATAATTTTCTCCATGACCTATTGCCCAACCAGTACGAACATAATCAGCTTCATCCCACCACCCATCTAACACACTGAGATTAGGCAGTCCGTTCATAGCTGCTTTCATTCCACTAGTACCGGATGCTTCCCGAGGACGGCGGGGCGTATTTAACCACACATCACAACCAGCTACCATCAGCCTAGCAATGTGAATGTCGTAATTAGGCACAAACACTACCTGCTTTTCCAGATGCTGTTCACGAATAAAGTGATTAATATCCTGAATCAGCTCTTTCCCTGGAATATCTTTAGGGTGTGCCTTACCCGCAATCACAAACTGTACTTTTCGGTGTTTGTTAGCTAACAGTATGTGCTTAATCCTATCTATATCACGCATCCATAAGGTTGCACGTTTATAGGTAGCAAAACGACGAGCAAAACCAATAGTTAAAACATTGGGGTCAAGAACCTCTTGTGCTTGGGCTATTTCTGAAGCTGATGCTCCCCGATCTCGTAAATGTTTCACCAAATGTTCCCGCACATACAATATCATATCCAGACGACATCGCTCATGGTTGCGCCATAGTTCTTCATCAGGAATAGAATCCATCCGTTCCCAGATTTGATTATCTGGGGGAGCTGATGACCAATTAGGTCCCAGGTAGCGGTCATATAACTCCTGAGTTGACTTAGCCACACAACTACGGGCATGAACTCCATTAGTGATAGATGTAATTGGTACTTCGTCTACAGGGACTTTTTGCCATAAACCCTGAAACATTTGCCGGGAGACCACACCATGTAACTGAGCCACCCCATTAGAAAATGTTGCCATTTTCAGGGCCAAAACTGCCATACTAAAGGGACCTGACAAATCACCAGTGTTTTCTCTACCCAGTCCCAAAAACTGCTCTTTAGGCAAACCAAAAATATCAGCGTAGTAACCCAGATAGTGTAAAATTTTATCAGGTGCAAACAAGTCAATTCCTGCTGGTACGGGAGTGTGGGTAGTAAAAATATTACTAGAGGCTACCACCTGTTTAGCTTGGGCATAACTGAGACCTTCCTCTTGGATGAGGATACGAATTCTTTCCAAAGCGGAGAAAGCAGCATGACCCTCGTTCATGTGATAGGCGGTGACGTTATAACCCAGCGCCTTCAACATTTGCACGCCACCGATCCCCAGCATCATTTCCTGATGAATACGCATATCAACATCACCACCATATAACTGGTCGGTGATATCGTGGTCATAAGCTTTGTTGGGTTCAATATTCGTGTCCAACATATAGAGAGGGACTGTTCCCACCTGGACTCGCCACACTCGAGCATATACCTTGCGTCCTGGATATTCCACAGCGATTCTTAACTCAGAACCATCAGGATTACGTTCCAAATGCAAAGGCATATTATAAAAATCATTGATGGGGTAACGCTCCTGTTGCCAACCATCAGCATTGAGATATTGGGCGAAATACCCTTGTTGGTAAAGTAAGCCCACACCAACCAAGGGTAATCCCAAATCACTGGCAGATTTTAAGTGATCCCCAGCCAAAACACCCAAACCTCCTGAATAGACGGGTAAACAATCCACCAGTCCAAACTCTGCTGAAAAATAGGCGTAGCACTCTTTGAGTGGTTGATTACGTTGTTTTTGATACCAGCTGCGCTCCTGTAAATAATCTTCCAATTGACGAGCTGCACGGTCCATTTGTGCCAGGAAACCTTCATCTTCAGCTACTTCTAATAATCTCCCCTGACTGATAGTACCTAGCATTAAGACGGGGTTATGATGGCTAGATTCCCACAGATCTGGGTCTAGGCGACGAAATAGGTCTTTAGTCTCCACATTCCAATCGAAATGGAGATTGTATGCCAGTTTTCGCAAGGGTTCTAGCAGTTGAGGTAGTGAGGGAGAAACATTAAATTTGCGTATTGGTTGCATAATCTGGTAGGAATTTAAATTCAACTATGGTTAATTGTTTACTGGTTTTACCTTAATATTGCTTCTTGAGAGTATGATTTGTGAACCTCTGATCACTTTACCTAACGAGTTGTTTTCTCACACATTGGGTTAATTTACACCAAAATAGTTTTTTCGTCCATCCTTAACTGTTGATTATTTTACTAAATTTAAGGATTGTTTTAGATTTGGTCAACTCTCAACAACATGACAAAACCCATTAGGATTGTATTAATAGCCATAGTGAATCGCTGATGCAAGTACTTGGCTCTTGTATTGTTGGCTGGGACACGGAGTAACCGTACTGGATGGGGTTACTATTGGTAAGGGAAGTGTAATTGGTGCGGGAGCAGTTGTAACTAAAGATATTCCTCCCTATTCTGTAGCTTTAGGTGTTCCAGCAAAAGTAGTAAAAAGCCGTTTATAATACAAGTTTAGCTATAACGTTTATAAAAAATAATAGTTATGGCTATACTTACTTTAATATGTAAAAACTAACCCTAGTTTAACCGTGGCAAGAATATCAATAAGTTTCAGCTTCCATCTCCAAAAAATTGGTCTAATGTAGGTAAGATAGTAATGCTATCTTTTCTGCGGAGTGGATTGCTAATAACTTTTTTTCTTACCCTTGGGAGATAATTTTATGGTGACTCTAAAAATCGTCGTTTATATTGTGGTTGCGTTCTTTGTGGGAATTTTTGTCTTTGGATTTCTATCCAATGACCCCGCTCGTAACCCTGGTCGTCGCGATTTAGAATAAACAGACTCATCTGCAACTGCTGGAAGATATAAGAGACTAGCCAGTTTACATCATTCTAAACAGGTCTCATCAAAAGACAAACATCCCTTGTACTTTTACGTATAAGGGAAAAAACACTTTTTAGCTTAATCTTGCTCAGACATGCTCCATCCAGCTTTGCCACCTAATTTACCTACTGCTTGTGAACACATACAACTTCAATCTAATTACTATTCAGTAAAAAATAAAACAGGCAATACTCTTCAGTTCTATTCCCGTCCAGTTAATAATCAAGCGATCGCCCCTCCCAAACTAGAATTTACCACTTCAGCTCAACCCTCTGCAACTGGTTCACAGGTTCAACCTAGGATAGTGGAAGTGCTGTCGGACAAGCAAGAATATGACACCAACAGAAGAATTGTAACAGCCTTGGGAAAGGTCACAGTTAAATTTGATGGAGCCATAGTTAATGCTGATCGACTACAAGTTAATTTAGACAATTTAATTGTGGTTGGAGAAGGTAATGTGGTGATCACCAGAGGTAGTCAGATCTTACGGGGGGAACGCTTTACCTATAATTTTCTTCAGGATACAGGGAATTTGGAAAATGCTAGGGGTGAGATTTATCTACCTTCGGTTGGTAGTGACTTAGATTTTTCTCCTGATAGAGAAAGAAACCCAAGTGCTATGTTAAATCTGCCCAGTGAACGTATTCTTGCGAATCAACCAATTAGTCAAGTTACCAGCCCAGGAGGTGTTGATATTAACTTGGGTGGGCGGGTTGATGCCAGCAATATTCCCGTAACTAGAAGTGGAGGAGCAGTCAATCGCGCTAGATTTGAAGCCCAACGGGTGGATTTTTATCCCCGTGGTTGGGAAGCTGAAGAGGTGAGAATTACTAATGATCCCTTTTCTCCTCCAGAGTTGGAATTACGAGCATCTAAGGTAAAGTTAAGACAAGAGTCTCCCTTAGTAGATCGGGTTACCACCCAGCATCAGCGTTTAGTATTTGACCAAAATTTTGTTCTACCTATTCCCATAGATAAACAGAAAATTGACCGTCGTCAGCGGGATATATATCCTTTTATAGTGGCCCCCGGTTTTGATAATGGTCAAAGGGGTGGTTTTTACGTGGAACGTAGTTTTACCCTCCTGAATACGGAGACAACTAGATGGTCCGTAACACCACAGTTCTTTGTACAGAAATCTATTGAAAATGGTAGTAATGTGCCCGATTTATTTGGGGTAAAAACTAAAATAAATAGCACTTTAGGTCCCCGAACCTCCATAGAAGGTGCAGGAGAATTAACTAGTCTCAATTTAGACAAGTTGGAAGATCATTCCCGGGGAAGTGTAAGGTTAAAACAATCAGTAGGAAAAGAAAATCCTTACACACTCAATTTAGAATATAGCTACCGCGATCGCTTGTATAATGGCACTCTCGGGTTTCAAACCGTACAAAGTAGTGTGGGCGGTCTGATCTCTTCTCCCCTGATCCCCCTGGGGAAAAGTGGTATTAACCTTAATTTCCAGGGAGGGGGTCAGTATATTAACTCTAACACAGATCGCCTTAGTTTACTTTCACCTCAACGACGAAATGATCGGGTGTCTTTGGGACGTTTGCAAGCTAGTGCATCTCTGGGCAGTGGTCTATTATTATGGGAGGGGAAACCCTTACCAGCAACCCCTAAACAAGGTTTAAAGTATACATCTAATCCCGTTGTGCCTTACTTGCGTGCGATCGCCAGTGTTACGGGTACAACCAGCTATTATACCAGTGGGGATGACCAAAGTAGTCTGATTGGGACGGTAGGATTGGTGGGTCAGGTGGGACATTTTTCTCGGTCATTTTTCGACTATACAGGTTTTAACATTAGTTATTCTCAGGGGTTCAACACGGGAGCTTCACCCTTCTTGTTTGATCGTTTTGTAGATAATAAGGTAATTAGTGCGGGTATTTCACAGCAAATTTATGGTCCATTTCGTTTTGGGTTTCAAACAGCTATTAATGTGGATACAGGTAAGGCAAGCAACACAGATTATATAATAGAGTATAATCGGCGCACCTATGGTGTTAGCTTGAGATATAATCCTACCTTGCAACTTGGTAGTTTTATGATTCGTATTAGTGATTTCAATTGGGTTGGTGGTGCTGATCCTTTTTCTTTAGAGGAGGTGAAACCAGTGGTAGGGGGGGTGCGTCAAGATTAGGATAGAGAGAAGAAAAATTCAACATAAAGCTCTTGATAGAGAACTAGCCAAAAAATAACCCAACTCCACAGGTACTGCATTTCCAATTTGTCTCATAGATTCTGTCCAGCAACCAATAAATCTATAATCATCAGGAAACGTCTGAATTCGTTTCGCTTCCAATGTAGTATAATAACGTACAGTTTCATCAGGATATCGAATCATATTTTCTCCGCCAGGAACCCCATGATCTCCTGCTTTTATTGTTTTAGATGGCATGTCAATATAACTACCATTGTGACCGGGATATGATCGAGCACCTTGCCTTAAAATATGCTCCCGATCAAAACTACCTTGACTATCAGGTTTTGGCAATTCTCCAATTTGATCCCGAATGGTTTTCCAAGGTTTTAAAACCGGGGGAAATAGAGTGGGTTTTTGTATTAGTTGATTAATCTTTTGCTTAGTTCTTTGATCTACCCATTCAATGCTTATTGGTTTAATTTGGTGTCTTTCCCAGTAATCATAACTAACAAATTGTGACCACAATAAGGAATCATAAGAATGAGATGGTTGGGGAAAAGACCAATTAATATTTAAATCTTGTCTAATTCCAACAATAAAAACCCGTTCGCGTCGTTGAGGAATTCCATAATTTGCAGCATCTAAGAGACCAAAAACCACATTATATTTGACCCCGGGATAATTGTTGGAATTGCTAATGGTTTTAAGAAGAATCAAATGCTCTTTCCAAGACTGTAAATCTTTAAGACAAACTTCTGGATATGTCAGGCTCAGAATAAGATACTCAAAATAGTTACTAAATGCTGGACGTAACATTCCTTTGACATTTTCAAATATAAAAGCTTTTGGTTTACAAATACTAATTGCCTTGCAAGCATGGGGAAACATATCACGTTGATCCATATGACCTTTGTGCTTACCTCCCAATGAGAATGGTTGGCATGGGGGACCCCCCGCAATAATATCAACTTCACCAACTTCTTCAAATTTAAATTTACGAACGTCTACATTATAAATTAGTTGATGATTATAGTTATTGGCTAGTGTTAAACAAGCATTATAATCTAATTCAATCAAGGCTTTATGTTTGATTTTAGCCATCTCTAAGCCTTTTGCTAGCCCCCCTGCACCAGCAAATAACTCTAGGCAAGATAAAGATAAATTAGACATTTTCCTCATTTAGTTTAGACATATATTCTTTAATAGCTTCCAATAGATATTTTTGGTTCTTGGATTTACCTTGACACTTTTCTGCCCAGGGACGACCTGGATGGCAAATATCCCAATCTGATTTTGCCTGTTCATATCTACCTTTACCAGGATCATGATTACCAAACCCGTCAATTAGCGTATTCCAAATTGGCTTGTATTTTCTTATTAAAGCAGCTTCTACTGTTCCAATTAAATCACTTTCCCTACCTTCAAGAATAATAAAGCGACAGAAAAAATCAGACCTGTCTAAACCTTCTGCAAGATCTATACTGCGACTATGTTCCCTAATTCGATTATTTAACTCATAACTCCGACTGTTTAATAACAGACCTCTGCCTTGTCGCCAACCTTTTGGTACAGCTTTGCCAATATAGATAGGAAGACGTAATATAGTTCTATTGACTAAATTAAATCCCGAATATATACCGGATTTTGCAGTGCAATATAGGCCATAAACTCCAGTCCCACAAAAACGTTCTGTAATAGGAATTGGATATACTGGTGTGCCATCAAAAAAATTTACAGTATCTTCTATAATTTGATGTAATTTTGAAGAAACGTAAACGTGATCAGATATATTTACAATACTCATTCTTTTATTTGTGATTGAGTTACAAACTTTTATTCACGATCAGCTAATGGTTTAACAACTTTAGCGATCGCCTCTTGAATAAAATCCTGAATAAACTTGTCTCGACGATTAATTTGAAATTGTTCCTGAACCACCTCCGTCATTCCTCCATCACCCCAGTCTTGATCATGGCGAAAATACTCAATAAAACTCTTACCAGCAATACGGGTCAAATAAGCAGCGGTTACTCCCTGAATAGCACGCCCAACTAAAAAGGTAGCAACGTGAAGTTGTAAAGCCGTAGATAGCAACTCAATAGCGCCCTTAACTATACCTAAACCAGCAATAGTTTTGCCCAAAGATAAGGCCAATTCCTTACCCCTGTCCATATTTAAGTCACAACCATAAACCTTGCCAATTTCTACTACCATCTGAGCATTAACTGCTGCTGTGGCTAATAAATCAACTACGGGTAGGGGGGTAACTGATACCACCCCAGCACCAATCCACTGATATCTATAAACTATTTTATCAGCTTGACGACGACGCTGGGAATCAATGAGTTTGCGAGCTTCCTCCCCTAATCGTAAAGACTGTAATAAAATATTATCCGCTATTAAATCTTCACCCTCAGCTCGTAATACAGCAGCTATGCGTTTTAGGAGAGGAACTATTTCAGGTTCTGGTCGAAAAATTTCCCCTCCCTCCAATTCCACAGCTTGGGGGTTAGCTGCGATCGCCACTACATCATTATGATCAATATAATCCCTCACCCTTTCTCGTAACTTAATTAAAATAGCATCCTTGTCTTCATCTTTATATAAATCAGTTTTGTTGAGAACTAAAAGCGATCGCTTACCAATTTCTGCTAAACCCCTTAAAGGTTCATACTCAGAACGACGTAGGTCATTATCTACCACAAACAATAACAAATCTGCTTCTGTAGCCAAAGCTCTAGCTAGGTGTTCCCGTTCCGTTCCAGGGATCCCTGCTTCCAAAATCCCCGGTGTATCAGTAATTAAAATTTTCCGTTCTAAACCCTTCAAGCGTAAACAATAGGTTTCACCGACCTTAGTTGTACCCATAGGAGCGTTTACCTCTCCCACCATTCGCCCCATAATAGCATTGACCAGCGAAGTTTTACCAGCACTTCCTGTACCAAAAACAACTACTTGGATTTCCCCCCGTGCCAAATTAGCTTCTATTTCCCTAGTGCGACTCAATAAAGCTTGACGAGTAACTTCATCTTGAATTTGTGCCACCTGTTGACGAACCGCTTGTAAGGTGCTAGAAGCTGCATCCGACTTAGCAGCGGGAATTTGAGCAGCAGTAACCCTGGGACGCGGGGATTTTGTTTCACCAGTGGGTAGAATTAATACATAATAGACAAAAGCTGCAACTAGTCCCACTAAAAGTATGACCAGTAGGAACAATAGTAAATTACCTAATAAGGGAGAATAGGATAGCTGCCAATATAAACGACTTAGGGAGTCAATTAACCACAGAGCTAGTCCTAAAATTATAATTAAGCCAATTACAAGTGTAACTATGCGAGACAAAGGCATGATTCACACACAATATAATAAATTTCCAATGTGAGGAATAATCAATCATATTACAGTTATTATAATCTAGTCCCACCCCCTATATTAATAGTGGTAAGTATCTGTGAAACCTATAACTAATCATTCAAACCTCATCCAAAACCGCAAAGCAGACCATATACGGATTTGCTTAGAAGAGAATGTGCAATCTGATCAAATTACTACGGGACTGGAAAAATATCGATTTGTTCATTGTTGTCTACCAGAACAGGACGGTAAACAAATAGATATCAGCACCAAATTTCTGAATCGGGATTTGCATGCTCCTCTATTAATCTCCTCTATGACCGGGGGTACTCAAAGAGCAGGTATTATTAATCGTCGATTAGCGGAAATTGCCCAAAAATATAGACTAGCAATGGGTGTTGGCTCCCAACGTGTCCTCTTAGAAAAACCAGAGGTGGCTGATACTTTTGCCATTCGCCAATACGCCCCGGATGTGCTGTTATTTGCCAATCTAGGTGCGGTACAACTCAATTATCAATGTGGCATAGATGAGTGCTTACGAATTATCGATGCTCTAGAAGCTGATGCTCTTATACTCCACATTAATCCTTTGCAGGAATTTATTCAACCCAGGGGTGATACCAATTTTTATGGACTACTTGACAAAATTGCCCAACTATGCCAACAATTACCAGTACCTGTAATTGCCAAAGAAGTGGGTAATGGAATTTCCGTCAAGATGGCAGAAAAATTAATATCAGCAGGCGTACAGGCCATAGATGTGGCGGGTGCAGGAGGTACATCATGGGCTTTAGTAGAAAGTGAAAGAGCTGAAACCGCACTACAACGAAGATTAGGTAAAACCTTTGCCAATTGGGGTATATCCACAGCAGAATGTATTACTACTATTCGCTCCCGGTTCCCCCAACTCCCCCTAATCGCTTCCGGAGGGTTGCGTAATGGGTTAGACGCGGCCAAGGCGATCGCTCTGGGGAGTGATATTGCTGGATTAGCAATGCCCTTTTTACAATCTGCGGATGTATCAATAACTGCACTAGAAGAGTTAACAGAAGTATTAATCGCGGAAATTACTACAGTATTATTCTGTACAGGTAATAGAAATTTGCATGAATTAAAGCAATCTAACTGTTTACAAAGCATGTGATATTACAATTAAAATAGAATTGGGATAGAATTAGGTAACACCCGCAAAATAATCAATAATCTGAAATCTAACAAAATCGAATGAATAACTTTATTAAACAAACTCTTGCCAGTTTAATTGGCAGCTTATTAGGACTAAGTATTTTCTCTGGTGTTAGTTTTTTAGGCTTGTTGTTCTTGGTAATTGCTGCTACTAGCTCTCAAAGCACGGAACCACAAGTTAAAGATCAATCCATGTTAGTGTTTGACTTATCCGTAAAAATTACGGAAACCCAACCTAGCTATACAGAGGTTTTAGAAAAAACTCTCACCGGAGCGGGGGAAGAACAAATTACCCTACGTCAACTAATAGGAGCATTGGAGCAAGCAGCAGAAGACCAAAGGATTGTAGGAATTTACATAAATGTTAGTGAATCTAGCAAGGTTAGTAGTTTGGGTTATGCTTCCTTAAGAGAAATTCGCCAAGCTCTGGAAAAATTCCGCGCATCAGGAAAAAAAATAATTGCTTATGGTGTGGGTTGGAGTGAGCGGGAATATTATCTAAGTTCCGTAGCAGATAAGATTTTCCTTAACCCTGTGGGAATGATGGAAATTAATGGATTAAGTTCACAACCAATATTCCTCACAGGAGCATTGCAAAAATATGGGATTGGAGTGCAAGTGGTACGAGTGGGGAAATTTAAGGGAGCAGTTGAACCCCTGGTACTAGATAAACTGAGTCCAGAAAACAGAGAGCAAACCCAACAGTTATTAGATGATCTGTGGGGAGAGTGGGGTAATTCCGTAGGAAAAAGCCGTAAAATTTCCCCGGAAATACTACAGGAAATTGCTAATAACCAAGGTGTATTAGAAGCAAAAGATGCAAAAAATAATGGTCTGATAGATGAAGTAGCTTATACAGACCAAGTGGTAGCTAATTTAAAAACAATAGGCACTAGTGATAATGATGGTAAGAGCTTCAGGCAAATAGGAATCGGTGATTACCTCCAAGCTAGTGAAATTAAAGAACAGCAGAATTCACAAAATAAAATTGCTGTAGTTTATGCAGAGGGAGAGATAGTAGATGGTGAGGGAGAAAGTTCCCAAATAGGAGGCGATCGCTATGCTAAAGTCCTGCGCAAAATTCGCCAAGATCAAGACATTAAATCCGTAGTTTTGAGAATTAATAGTCCTGGAGGGAGTGCAACAGCTTCAGAAATTATAGAACGAGAAATTCAATTAACCAAACAAGTCAAACCCGTAATTGTTTCCATGGGTGATGTAGCAGCATCAGGGGGGTATTGGATTGCCAGTAATTCCGATCATATTTTTGCCGAACCTGGCACTCTTACAGGTTCAATAGGTGTATTTGGTGTGTTATTAAACGGTCAAAAATTGGCCAATAATAATGGTATTACTTGGGACACGGTAAAAACTAGCGAATTTGCGGATAGTCAAACTGTTTCCCGTCCCAAATCACCACAGGAACTGGCAATTTATCAACGCAGTGTCAACCGAATTTATAATATGTTTATCAATAAGGTTGTGCAGGGTAGAAAACTTCCCGAAACAAAAGTAGGAGAAATTGCACAAGGGAGAGTTTGGTCGGGTGCAACAGCAAAACAAATCGGGTTAGTGGATGAAATTGGCGGATTAAATATTGCCATTGAATATGCAGCGAAGAAAGCAAAATTAGGTAAAGATTGGCAAGTGGAAGAGTATCCAGAAGTAACCACTTTAGGAGAGCGTTTTTTTGGCAAAAAACTTGAAGAAGCAATAATAGGGATACACAACCGGGACACAAGTCAAACTAATCCCCTCATAACAGAATTAGAAAAAGTACGAAAGGAAACAACAATCTTTCGCATCATGAATGACCCACAGGGAATTTATGCTCGTCTCCCTTTTAACTTTAACATTGATTAGAAAAAAGGATTCCCACAGGGAATCCTTTAACCTTAAAAATTATAATTGCGATCGCCTATCCACATACTGGTAGGAGTAGCATTACCTTGAGAATCAACCTTGACTCTCACAAGTATTGGTCTTCTCCTAGCACGTTGATTTTGCTGTGCTTGGAATAAGTCATAATCGATTTGTTCTCTTTGTGCTTGAGAAACATAGTAATTTTCTAACCCGTAATTAATTGACCCATTTTGATAATTACCCTTTAAAGCTACCTGATTATTGGATAAATACATAGGAAGATCGGAACTAATACTCACGGGTTTCCAAGCTACAGGAACAGCAGAATTAACCCTAGAATTAAGGTTACCATCATTAGAGCGATCGCTAGTGAATCTATCATTAAATGGACTATTAAATTGACGGTTTAATGACCGTTGCTCCTGCAAAATCACATATAAAGTACTACCTTGGATAATTCTGCCATTTCTCCGAGAATTTTGTCTTACCCAGTCTCTCCAACCGGGTAATCTTCTCAAAGTTTGGGGACGAGAGATATTATAATCAAAAGACAAAGCAGACCCTTCTAATAGGTTAGAAACATCAGTGGGTAAGGTTTGTAAAATCACCAACTTACCAGCCATTTCTGTATAAACTGCTTGACTGGGAACCCCTAAAATCAAACCCACTTGTACCAAGAGAGGAGCAACCAATCTCCAAAATGGTAGAGGTTGATGAGCTTTTTCTTCCGTAGCAATTAAATAATCACGAAAAGTCAGCTTTTCAGAAAACTCCTTTTCTGGAGTCGAGGTATTATTTTTTTCCGGTGTGTTATTTGTCATGGTAAGTTAGTTGAATTGACTATTTTTTCACTGTGCGTTCCTGTAATCTCCCTTCAAACCAAAGACCAGCAGAAATCAAACCAGATCCACAGATTACGAATACTAAGGATCTAAATAATAAGTCAGTGTCATACTCTAAGATCCGACTAATAATTTGCAAAATTAATAACATCATGCCACACCAAAAAGCAATTCTGCTACTCAACTTTAATCCTTCTTGAATTAGTCCCCAGGATAAAGTAAACAACAGAGAATTAAAAATGAAAATTCCCAATTCTGGAATTCGACCAATACCCTGATGCCAAAAGGGAATGATCACAATGAAACCTAGAAAAATGCCAATGACAGTTAAATTGAAAAATGCTTCCCGACGGTTAGGATTATTCCGATGACGGAAGAGGAATAACCATTGAATAAATACCAAACCACCAATAATTCCTAAATCAATAATAGATAAGGATTGAAACCCAGTGGAGAAATTATTGAAGGAACTAGAGGAATTACCAAAGTCCAAGGATTGCCATTGCCAACGAAAGGATAAAAGGTAAAATACCACAGCAAAACAACCTAGGGCAAAATGGCGAGCTATTCCCTGAAATAACCTGTAGTTGACCGTGGGAAACAATAAATCATCATAACTCCAAAATAGGGCGGGTGGTAATGCTAAAGCAAAAGAAGCTACCCACGGAAAAACATCTGAAGAAGTTAATAGTGGTAAAGGTTGAAGATTATATTGCAGGGAAAACGTAAAGGCGATCGCTGCTAGGATAAAAATTATCCGTGAACGGCAAATATAAGCTAATGGAACAAACAATACCCAGGAAATTAAAGGGGTATGTCGAACAGCTAATTGGGCCCAATTTAAATCACCACCAGTGAAATTGCCATCAGTTACAGAAAATTCTCCAAGTCCCAACCAATAGCCAATTTGTAATAGCAAAATAGCCAAAATTCCTAAGGAATTAATACAAAGGCTATAGGCCATGATCAAAACACCAAAACCCCAGGCTAAAAACAACTGTGTGGGTGAACCACTAATATTAAATATTTCTGCCATCAACACTAATGTTGCTCCTAAGATTAGGCTACTCATTACTAGTAAACCTTCCCCTAAAAAGCGTTTACCAGGTTTAGATTTTTTATCTTCTCCCTTTTTTTCCCGACTTAGGGTTGGTTCTCTCCAAGTGAAAAATCCAGTAATAGCAGTGGATAAAAATAGACTCATTAACAGGATAAATTTCACTTCCCTAGACCAGGTTTGCCAATTTGCTGCTAGGAAAATAACTATACCCAAAATCAGCAATAAACCACCAAAAGCAATAGCTATCAACCCAGAACTTTCTTTAGCAGATCCTTCTATTTTTTTGAATTGATGACGATCAGCAATTTGTTCATATTGGGAAGAACTGATAATTCCTTCATCGCGCCAACGTTGTGCTTCTTGGCGTAACTGTCGCGCAAAGTTATCTAAAATCATGACCTCTGTACTAGGGGTGAGTTTGTCAAGAATACCCAGAGATTTACCCCTAAGACCATTATGTTAAACTAGTATGTGGTCAATCACCCTAGCAATATTGTTCTGGTGTAACAGTTTATTAATTAGTTCATAAATTTTATGCTTGTGTGAACTTGCAGTGACCTAAACCTTTTGTGCAGCAATGGGCATTCTCCAACCCGTACCAAAAGCTCTATCGGTAATTTTCAGTCCCGGTGCTGCTTGTCGACGCTTAAATTCCGATCCAGCAACTAGCTTGATTACCCGATTTACAGTCCCTAAATCATGACCTCCAGCTATTATTTCCTCTACTGATTGATGTTGATTGATTAAACGCTGTAGAATATCATCCAGAATATTATATGGTGGTAAGGAGTCTTGATCGGTTTGACCAGGCTTGAGTTCTGCACTAGGAGGCTTGGTCAAAATGTTTTGGGGAATGACCTCTTGTTGATTTTGACCATTCAACCAATTACAAATAGAATAAACGCGGGTTTTTGGCACGTCCGCAATTACTGCTAAACCTCCATTCATATCACCATAAAGGGTGCAGTAACCAACAGCAATTTCTGATTTATTACCGGTGGATAAAAGCAGGTAACCAAATTTATTGGATATTGCCATCAATAGAACACCTCGAATACGAGACTGAATATTTTCTTCAGCAATTCCAAATTCTGTACCTGTAAATAATTCAAATAAGGTATGGTCAAAACTTTTCATTAATTCACCAATGGGCAAAATTTGGGTTTTAATCCCTAAATTCTGCCCTAATTTGAGAGCATCGCTAACAGAATGTTGGGAACTATAGGGTGAAGGCATTAACACGCCTAAAACATTTTCTTTGCCCAATGCAGCAGTAGCAATAGCAGCAACCAAGGCTGAATCTATACCACCACTTAAACCTAAAATCACCTGAGAAAACCGACATTTTTTCACATAATCCTTCACCCCCAAAACTAAAGCGTGCCAAATTTCCTCATCCTCTGATTCATAGATAGGAGTAATCAGATTTTGGTCTGAGTCGGAAGCCAACTCCACCTCTTTTGTATGTTGATTGAATTCTACTATGAGAAAATCTGGAGTAAAACCCTGACCTCGATATAGAATTTCACCTTGGGAGTTGACAGCAAAACTGTAACCATCAAATATTAAATCATCATTACCACCAACTTGATTAGTGTAAATTATAGGTTGCTGAAAGTTTACAGCGGTATGTTTTAACATTGCTTCTCTGGTTTTCTGTTTACCAACTGTATAAGGAGAAGCAGATAAGTTGACTATTAAATCTACCCCCACAACCGATAAATCAGCAATGGGATTTACCGCGTAACACTTTTTGCCCCAAAATTCTTCATCATTCCATAAATCTTCACATATAGTTACACCAATGTTAACACCATCTAATGTAAAGTAGTTGGGGTTTAACCCAGGCTCAAAGTAGCGTTTCTCGTCAAAAACATCGTAGGTAGGTAATAGTCTTTTGTGAAAATATTGTTGAATTTTCCCCTTTTCTAACCAAGCGACACTATTAAATAAATTTTTACCCCCCCTGGTGTGATGTTCTCCATTCCGAACCACAGTTCCTACCAAAACTGCTAGATGAGGTGGTAAATTTTGAGCCAGTTCTTGTAAGCTCATATCCATGGCTTCCACAAATCCAGGATTTAAGAGTAAATCTCTTGGTGGATAGCCACATAGAGAAAGTTCTGGTGTTAATAATAAACGTACATCATTTGCTTGGTATGCAGTTTCTAGGATTTTTTGACAATTTCCTTTTAGGTCACCAATGATGGGATTTAGTTGGGCAATGGCTATTTTCATAGTGGTAATTTCAGTAATATAAACCTGGTAGTTAAAAATCTAAATCAATACTAAATAAATACTAATGGTTTATCCTTAAATGGTGCAAATGCTTGGGCATCAAACTTATATAAACTTGCAGGACGACCAGCTCCCCTACAAACCTTACTTCCTGTATCTAATAAGAAACCGAGTTTTAACAACCTGGCTCTAAAATTAGAATAATCAGAAAAGTTGTCTCCTAAAACTGTTGTGTATAACTGATATAACTCATTAAGGGTAAAGGTTTCTGGTAATACATCAAACGCCACCGGACTATATTCTAATTTATTTTTCAGTCTTTTGTGCCCATAGTTAATGATTTTATCGTGATCAAATGCCAATTCTGGTATGTTTTTCACGGGATGCCACGCAGTACCAGCAACTTTATTAGTGATTAATTCTGCTTCTTCAAATCTCACTAAGGCAAAATAACTTACTGACAAGTAACGTACCCCATAACTGTTGCTTTTTTCCCTGGGATCTCTATGTGGACCGCCAAAGGTGTATAGTTGATCTAAGTATAAATTACTTACCCTAATTTTTTCTGCCATAATTCTGTAAGCAGCATCCTCTAGGGATTCACCCTGACGTACCAAAGTACCAGGGAGACTCCAGAAATTCAAAAATGGCTCTTGTTGTCGCATCACCAATAAAACCAACAGACGATTTCTGGCAGTATCTACGGAGAAAATCACATTATCAACACCTACCTTAAAATTCGCTAAACTCCCTTGAGATATGGAATTTGTACAAGTTGTTTGATTACTTAATAGCATTAAATGTATAACCTCTCACGATTAATATAGGCAATTACAGGAGCTGTGAGAGTTTGTAGATTTTTTTGTTGACGAAAATTGGTTGATGACACATCTAAACCTTTAGTACTGGCGATCGCCATTTTTCCCCCTAATTGTCTAATTTTATGTAAACTAGCGTCTTCTATAATATATCCAGGTCGAGGAATCACCAATAATTGGACTTGTTGTAGCAAGTCACTAATTCTATACCACCTGGGTAATTGGTTAACTAAATCAGAACCAATTACTAAAGTATACTTCACATCATTTCCCCATTTTAATTTTGCCTTTTCTAGGGTTTCTAAGGTGCGCCAACTACTCAATTCCTGTGCTAATATAATATTATTTAATTTATCTAATGGGGGCTGAATATCAGAAATTAACAACTGCAACATAGCAGCACGATGTCCCAAGGGTGTCTGCTGTTCTTTAATAGGGTTATCCGCAGCCCAAACCGCTACCCAATCATAATTTTCAGATAGCCATTTGATAATTTTTTGATGTCCAGCTGTGGGTGGATCTGCACTTGTGCCAAATAATGCGATATTCATAAATTTAAGGTACGATATCTAATAAATAGGTCTCTACAATTTGGATTTGCTGTAAATGAGATTCAGCTTTCAACAGCGTTTATCGGTAAATACAAACATAACCTTGAGGTAAACGGATTATTAGCTGATAAAGGTCGGTCAGCAAGCTATAATCTTGAGAGTACAGATTTAATTCTCGATTCCCATAACCATAATCTGTATTGATAAAGGTGGTCATATGCGCATGTAAATGTTGACAAAATTCCCCGATTTGGCTCAGTTGTTTATGGTAGCTTTCACCATAAATAATGTCAAGTCCCCAGTTGTTAACAGGTCACCGAGAATGGATTGGAGTAGGTTTTAAATGGTAAATACTATGACGACAAATACTGGTAGAAAAACATTGGAAAAACCCTGGTTAAAAAAGGTTCCAGCCAAAAGATTTGCTTGGACTGGAGTATTAGTAGCCACGATGATTATGCTACCAGAAATTGTGGGTAGTCCAGTCTTGGCACAAAAAATTGGGCGTAGTAATTCTTTATCTTATGGACAGCTACTACAGAAAACTAAAGCAGGCCAGGTTAAAAGAGTAGAAATTGATGAAGGTGAACAAATAGCTAAGGTATATTTGGTCAGTCATAAACCTGGTACAGCGCCCATATCAGTGAGACTGTTAGATCAAAATAGTGAGTTAATCAGTAAACTCAAGGAGAAAAAAGTTGAGTTCGGTGAGATTTCCACAGCTAGTAGCAGAGCAACCATTGGTTTACTAATCAACTTGATGTGGATTTTGCCACTGTTAGCCTTGATTATGTTATTGCTGCGACGTTCTGCTAGTAGTTCCAACCAGGCATTGAATTTTGGCAGATCTCGGGCCCGGTTTCAAATGGAGGCTAAAACCGGGGTGAAATTTGATGATGTAGCTGGAATTACTGAGGCTAAGGAAGAACTACAGGAAGTAGTGACATTTTTACAACAACCGGAAAAATTTACTGCTGTGGGGGCAAAAATTCCCAAGGGTGTACTATTGGTTGGACCACCGGGAACTGGTAAGACCTTATTGGCAAAAGCCATTGCTGGGGAAGCATCTGTGCCATTTTTCAGCATTTCTGGCTCGGAATTTGTGGAAATGTTTGTGGGTGTGGGCGCTTCCCGGGTGCGAGACCTGTTTAAAAAGGCTAAGGAAAATGCTCCCTGTATTATCTTTATTGATGAGATTGATGCTGTGGGTAGACAGAGAGGAGCAGGTATTGGTGGTGGTAATGATGAAAGAGAGCAAACCCTAAATCAGTTGTTAACGGAAATGGATGGTTTTGAAGGCAATAATGGGATTATTATTATTGCTGCTACGAACCGTCCCGATGTGTTGGATTCTGCCCTGTTACGTCCTGGTCGTTTTGATAGACAGGTAATTGTAGATGCGCCAGATCTAAAGGGACGTTTGGATATATTGGCAGTCCATGCTCGAAATAAGAAATTAGACCCCACCATTTCCTTAGAGGAAATTGCCCAACGCACCCCCGGTTTTACTGGTGCAGACCTGGCTAATCTGCTCAATGAAGCAGCTATTTTGACAGCTAGACGGCGCAAGGAAGAAATTACTATGCTGGAAATTAATGATGCTGTGGATCGGGTTGTAGCTGGTATGGAAGGTACAGCTTTAGTTGATGGCAAAAGTAAACGTTTAATTGCCTACCATGAAGTGGGTCATGCCTTGATTGGCACTTTAGTTAAAGATCATGATCCTGTACAAAAGGTTACTTTGATACCAAGGGGTCAAGCTTTGGGTCTAACTTGGTTTACACCTAATGAAGACCAGGGTTTAGTATCTCGCTCTCAAATGTTAGCTCGCATTATGGGAGCTTTAGGGGGGCGTGCTGCTGAAGAAATTGTCTTTGGCAAAGCGGAAGTAACTACTGGTGCAGGTAATGACTTACAACAGGTGACAACTATGGCTAGACAAATGGTGACCCGATTTGGTATGTCCGATCTCGGTTTGTTATCTCTCGAGACCCCCAGTCAAGAAGTGTTTTTGGGGAGAGACTGGGGAATGAAATCAGATTATTCTGAGCAAATTGCTGCCAAAATTGATGTTCAAGTCAGAGACATTGTTAGTAACTGTTATGCCAAAGTAAAAGAACTGTTGCAGGAAAATCGTATGACTATGGACCGCTTAGTTGAAATGCTGATGGTGGAAGAAACCATTGATGGAGATTTATTCCGTAATATTGTCGAAGAGAATAAGTTTGATAAAATACCAGTAATTCTATAATACAGGCGATCGCATGGGGATCCGTGCGATCGCCATGTTTATTGTACAATTTTAGGAAAAATAAACAATCAAACACAGAGACGTTAAGGTGAACGTCTCCGTGAGTGTGGCAGTATCGAGTACATTTAACCTAGGTGATTATCAGTGTTTGAGGCATTCGGTAGCAATTGTATCTTATCTTGATCTCTCCGGATAATCTACATCGACAAGATGTAAATCATCCCGCTGAGTAAAGTCAAAGCGATACAAGGAATAGATTTGCAGTGTTTGTTGAGTCATAGGTTTAGCACCAAAATGTTTCTTACATTAAGTTGTTATTTAGCTCTTCTCATTTTTCATCTCCCACCCGGAATAGTTACTGAAAAATTATAAAAAATTATGCGATGCGATCCATCAGATAGTTGCTAGTACCACACACTTGCGGATAGGATTTCATCTCCAACAAGTTGTGCTGGATTTCCCTCAGTTATGTTTTTAAATAGCACTGTAAATGCACCAGCACCCAAACCCTCCTGGGGAAACATTCGATAACAGGGAATAGTGGTTAAATTAGACCTGTAGGGAGAAAGAGGACTAACTTCTACAGGTTTAAATTGGGGAAATCGCTCTAGAAACCATGTACAAACTTGTTCATTTTCTTCTGGAGAGTAGGTGCAAGTCATATAAACTAAATAACCTTGGGGAGCAACAATCCCAGCGGAATTAGCAATAATTCGTTTCTGACGATTGGCATTTTTATTAATTACTGTCTGGTGAAAACATCCGGGAGCTTTCTCTCTCTTTGCTAGTAAGGACTGACCGCTACAAGGTGCATCAACTATAACTAAACTCATAGATTGTTTCAGCATTTGAGCTAAAACGCTAGTATCTCGATTAAGTACGCAACCAGGTTGAATTTGACAACGCTTTAAATTAGATATTAGCATTCCTAGTCGTTTACCAATTAATTCGTTACTAAAAATTAAATCCGGTTGTAATGCTTTCCACGCAAAGATACTTTTACCTCCAGGTGCGGCACATACATCTAATACTAAAGGAATAGGTTGCTTTATAGTTAATAATACAGATGCTGCAAATATAGAAGAAAAGTCTAAACAGTAAAAAGCTCCTGCTTGATGGAGAGCATGTTGACCAGGTCTTTCCCCCACTTGTAGACGATCTACAAATTTGGGTTGCCATGATGTTGGTGTCTCCGTGGTGAATGGCGGTGTTTCTGGAGGATTTTGACACCAAAGGATAGAAGGTGAAAAGGGTTGGGGATGAACTAAAGCTGCTATAAATTTTGCCTCTTCATCAGGGTTATCAAATAAACGATGGGCAAGTTTTAGTAATAAATTAGAAGGTTGTTCCATTCTCTATTCAGCAATAATATGTAAATCAATATTTTGATTGCGAATCAAGTCTACAAGTCGCTGGGTAAAAGAGCCTTTAAACCATCTTTGCCAGCGAGGTTGTTGGCTTTCACCAATGACAATTTGGGTAATGTGATACTTAGCCGCGATTCGAGCAATTTCTCGAGCAACATTTTGACTTTTGACATGCAAAAATTCACCCCCAAATTCCCTACATAATTTCTCACAAGTATCAATATGACCAGCTTCTTTCTTACTGAGGAATTGCTCCGGATCTGACACAAAAATCCCATATAGTTTTGCATTCATGTAATTAGCAATGCGGGCACCTCGACGGAGTAACTGTAGTGAATTAGAATAAGTAGAAACACAAACTAGGACCCGTTCATGAATATTACAACTAGATGGTTCCAGACTAGAAGTGTTTGCTTCTTCTTCAACCGTATCCGCTACTTCCCGCAAAGACAACTCTCGTAGAGCTATCAAATTGCGACGCTGGAAAAAATTTTTCAAAGACTGCTCAACTTGAGTCCGGGGGTAAATTTTCCCTTCACGCAATCGTTCCTCCAAAGTTTCTGGAGTAATATCAATCACCACAACCGCATCAGCTTCATCAAGCAGGCGATCTGGAATCCTTTCTCTGACCACAATACCAGTAATTCTCGCCACTATGTCATTTAAACTTTCTATGTGCTGAATATTAACCGTGGAGTAAACATCAATTCCACTCTCTAAAATTACCTCCACATCCTGATATCGTTTTTCCCGTGGAGATCCGGGGATGTTAGTATGGGCCAGTTCATCAATTAAAACTAACTGGGGAGAGCGATCCAATATGGCATCTGTATCCATTTCTGTAAGAGTTATGTTCTCCTTGACCATGACCTTTTTAGGAATCATTTCCAGTCCAGTGGCTTTTTGAGCAGTCTCTTTGCGTCCATGAGTTTCTAAAATGCCAATAATGACATCAATCCCCTCTTGTTTGAGTTGATGTGCTTCCTCCAGCATTTTATAAGTTTTACCCACACCGGGAGCCATACCAATAAAGATTTTATGTTTTCCTCGTCGGTGAGGGGTAGCATAATAACTATCAGGATCTTGTGTAGTTGGCATAATACACCACGGATTCACCCGATCCTAATATACTCTAATATCTAAAGATTGCTGCTATTTTTGTTCCTCTAGGCATGTCCTTACCCTTTAAGGTATAAACATTGCCACCGTTTAACATAGTGTGTATGGCAGCAAAATCCAACATATCCTGATCATCTACCTCTCGTTTTGTGTGTAAATCCACACTCATGTTTTCAGGATGGAATTTTCCCCAGTTTTGATCATCTATAGAAACTAATAGGGAATTTACCCTGCGAAAATAGGCCGCACTGACAATCTCTTTCACATCACTGGTAGCCATATTACTACCTTCTCCCGCTAATTGCTCGTACAGTTCTAAGGTAGCTATTGTATCTTGTTGAAATAGGGGAGAAACTATTTGCCACCCCGCCTCATGTAATTTATCCAAGTTGATAATTTCCACATTACCACTAATGCTTTCTGTTAATAAGTAAGGATAACTATTTGCTGCTTGATAAATAGGAAAAAGATACTCTACTCCTGCTAGAATTAAAGGTGCTTTCTCATCTCTTAGTCTATGGTGTAAAGCCTGATCTATGGCATAACAAAATTGTAAAATATCTCTTTCGTGTTTTTCTCGATCTGGACTACCTTGTCCATGAACTGATCCTGGGTGTTCAGCTGCTGATGCTCCCCCTCTGGGTATACCCACTCTGTGTTGTACACCTTTTTGTAATTCGTCTTCCAGGAGAATTTCTTCTAAACGGTGGGGCATATTTTCTACTACTAACTCCTGTAAACTATGTCCCGTGCCAACAAATAATTTCACATCTTTTTGACTCAGACCTAAAATATAGAACTTACCATCGTTATTAATAAAATGCAGTAGAGGTTTCAGATGAAATTCTCTATTGACAACAACTAATTCAGGAAATTCACTGGGTAAACAATAGTAGCGAAACAAGTTGGGACTAATAAAAATTACCAGTCCTTGATTTTGGTGTTCCCAAAAATCAATTGTATCTAATTCTATAGCCGGTTTCAGCAAATCTAAAACTTCTGTGTGTCTGATACCTAACGCTTCTAAATCTTGTTGGGCTTGGCGAATTAAATTTTTAAAGCGAATAGGGTTTTGACGAGTCTCTGCCCCAGCTTTTTGAGTTGGCATGTATAGGGATACGGATGGAGACTGGGAATTTTCCACTAAGTTTTTGAGTTCGTCCAGGGATAATGTCATAGGTTGAAAGAAAACAGCGGAGAAGATATGTTCATTTCAACTGCTTCTATGATGGATTTGCATCTTTCTCCAGGGAGGTGGAGAAGATCAAACTTAAAAATCCAGGAGTCTGTTATAATTATCTGGTGGTTAAATACTCCAATTAAAACCAGTTGAGTTACACCTAAATAATGGTGCATATTAAGCGGGTTGAACTTACTAATTTTAAATCCTTCGGTGGTACAACTTCTGTCCCCTTGCTACCGGGATGTACCGTCATTTCTGGCCCTAATGGTTCAGGTAAATCCAATATTCTGGACGCTTTACTATTTTGCTTAGGACTATCCAGTTCTAAGGGTATGCGTGCTGATAAACTACCCGATCTAGTTAACAACAATCAAACTGCTAAAGGGCGCAATTCTGTTGAAGCCATTGTAACCGTCACCTTTGATATCTCTGATATGGTGTCACCCCCAGAGGTTACAGAGGAAGTTACACAAAACGGACAGGAAAATAAATCTCCTACCTTAACACAATGGAGTGTGACTCGACGTTTACGGGTCAATTCCCAGGGTAGTTACACCTCTAACTATTACATTAATGGCAGTTCCTGTACTTTGACGGAATTACATGAAGAGTTAGAAAGATTAAGAATTTACCCAGAGGGTTATAATGTGGTGTTACAGGGTGATGTCACCAGCATTATCTCCATGAATGGGAAAGAACGACGGGAAATTATTGATGAGTTGGCTGGTGTTGCAGCGTATGACAGAAAAATCAACCAAGCTAAAGGGACTCTGGAAGAAGTTAAGGAAAAGGAAGACAGCTGTAGAATTATTGAAGGTGAGTTAATTGCACAGCGAGATCGTCTATACCAAGATAAACTAAAAGCAGAGAAATACCAGCAAATTAAAAAAGAGTTGCAAGAGAAACAGTCCTGGGAATTGGTTTTAACTTGGCGCTCTCTCCAGTCCAAACAGGAACAATTGGCTACGGATATTCAAGCTGGAGATGCAACATCTAATCAACTGACTGGGAGTTTAACTCAAACTAATCAAAACATCCAAGACCAAAATAGCCAATTGGACCAACTGAATATCCTCGTTAAATCCCTAGGGGAAGATCAGCTTTTGGCAGTTCAATCTACCCTTGCTAATCAAGAAGCTGAACGTAAACAACTATATAGACGACAAAATGAAATAGCATCCCATTTACAAGAGACAATCAAAAAACTCCATCAAACCCAAGGGGAAATAGAAGAATACCAGGCTGTTTTGCAACAAAATCAACAAGAATACTCTTTAGAGGGTTCAACTTTAAGCCATCACCAACAGGAACGTGAACAAACAAGGGCACAGTTAGAATCTTACCGTCAAGTTGCGGCGGAAATTGCTACTGCTTCTGAACACTGGGTACAACAACAGTCGTCTGTTAATCGTCAAATTGAGACTTTGCTACAAACCGTAGAACCTCAAAGAACGGAACAAACCCAATTAAGAGAGAGAAATTTTCAGTTACGGGAACTAATTCGGGAACAATCAGAGCTTTTGAGTGTTTTAGAACCACAATTAGCTCAAAAACAAGCGGAATGCCAGGAATTAACCCTTGAGTTTAATAGTTCTACCACACCAATTGAGAATCTGGCAACTAAACTAGCAGCTGCAGAGCAGGAATTACAAATCCAACAGGATACACAAAAGCGACTGTTACAAGAACAGCGGGAAAAACAAAGACTTTTGGATAAACTGGAGGCCCAAACTCAAGCACAACAAGAAGTACAAGGAACTCAAGCCAGTAAGGTCATTATTCAGTCTGGTTTACCAGGATTATGTGGGCTGGTGGTGGAATTGGGCAAGGTTGATTCCCGCTATCATCTAGCCCTAGAAACCGCTGCAGGTGCAAGACTAGGTCATATTGTGGTGGAAGATGAACGTGTGGCTTCAGCAGGAATTGAATTGTTAAAACAAAAACGTGCCGGTAGAGCTACCTTTTTACCTTTAAATAAAATAAAAGCTTCTAAATTTACTCCTGATTTAACTCTTCGTTATGTTGATGGTTTTGTCGAATATGCCATGAACCTGGTAGAATGTGATGACCGCTATCAGGAGGTATTTAAATATGTTTTTGGTAATACGGTGGTTTTCAAAACTTTGGAACAGGCCAGAAACCAATTAGGACTATATCGAATCGTCACCCTGGGAGGGGAATTATTAGAAACTAGCGGTGCGATGACAGGTGGTAGTCAGACTCAACGCTCTGGTTTAAAGTTCGATACTGGAGAGGGTAAGGAATCAGAAGAACTCATTAATTTAAGAACTAGATTGGCAGATATTGATAGGGTTTTAGAACGTTGTGCGGAAGCTATAGTCACTTTAATCCCTCGCAGCAAACAACTGGGATTAGAATTAACAGAAGCTAGACAAGGACGTAGAGAGCAACAGTTGTATTTAGAGCAGCTCAAGAAAGAAGTCCATAACTTGCATGGACAAGTGGAAACTACCCGTTTACAATTCCATCAAAATACGGAGAAAGTCAATTATGCTCAAACCCGGTTAGAAATTTTAGATCGGGAACTGCCAACTCAAGAAGAACAATTGCAACAATTACGACATAATCTGGCGGAATTGGAAGCCTCCCAAACCCCTAGGGAATGGCAAGAAATCCAAACTACCATTAGAAGTTGGGAGCAACAATTACAACAAAAAGATAACACTGTCAGGGAGATGGAGCAGACACTGCAAAACTTGGGGAATCAACAACAGCGGTTAGAAGAGAAAATTAGAGAAGCCCAAATGCGAGTTGGGGAATATGAGGGTGACCAGATCACTCTAACTAATCAACAGTCCGCAGTTAACCATCAAGTTGAGGAACTAACCCAAGAAATTATCCATATCCAATCCAGATTAAGGGAAATTGAGGAGAATCTAGGTGACGAGAAGAGGAAAAGAGATAGGACAGAGCAAGAATTAAGGGATATGATCCTATCCCAGCAAAAATTACAATGGGAAATTGAAAAACTGCAACAGACTCAAGAGAAACGACGCGAACAGTTAACCGAACTACACGGTCAACTGCAAACTCTGGGAACAGAATTGCCCAATCCCATACCAGAAGTACCTGATAAGGTGGACTTGGAAGATTTACAAAAGGAGCTGCGCAGTTTGGGTAGAAGATTACAGTTAATGGAACCAGTTAATATGTTGGCATTAACTGACTATGAGGTAGTTGAGGGAAGAGTAAAAGAGCTAACAGAAAAGCTAAATACTCTACAAGCAGAGAGAACAGAACTGTTATTAAGGATTGAAAACTTTACCACACTACGTCAAATTGCATTTAAAGAAGCCTTTGATGCAGTTAATGAGAATTTTCAATCAATTTTTGCCACCCTATCAGATGGGGATGGATATTTACAACTTGATAATCCGGAGGATCCTTCTAATAGCAGTTTAAACCTGATTGCCCATCCCAAGGGTAAACCTGTGCAGCGTTTGGCTTCTATGTCCGGGGGAGAAAAGTCATTGACAGCGCTCAGTTTTATTTTTTCCCTCCAACGTTATCGCCCATCGCCATTTTATGCCTTTGACGAAGTGGATATGTTCTTAGATGGTGCTAATGTTGAAAGATTGGCGAAAATGATTAAACAACAAGCAGAACAAGCACAGTTTATTGTGGTCAGCTTGCGTCGTCCTATGATAGAGTCTGCCCAAAGAACAATAGGTGTAACCCAAGCCAGAGGTGCTTACACTCAAGTTTTAGGCATTAAACTACAATAGCCCATGACCTATGTAGTTACAGACGGCGTAGCAGCTCTTCAGTTAAATGAATAAACGCCTTAGATCCAGATGAACTAGGATTCAATAAGGTTACAGGCATAAAACTATCAACTGCCTTAGCCACATTCACATCAACAGGGATTTGTGCTTGACAAATAGTTTCTACACCAAAATCTTCTACAACTCTGTGCATGACTTGTTTATAATATCTACCAGTTAACATATTGGTATTACACATGCTAAATACAATACCGAGCATTTGGATATTGATTTTGGCCTCATGTTCATGACTATCCTTCAACTTAGCAATACGTCTTTCCAACAATTGAATACCGACAACAGAAAGAGGTTCAGGTTTAGCAGGGAGCAAATAAAAATCGCTAGTGGCCAAAGCACTACGAGTCATCAGGTTATAACCAGGAGCACAATCTAAAAGAATAAAATCATATTGGTCACGAACAGGTTGTAAAATATCCCTAACTAAGACCCTTTCAAAACGATTCCAAATAGTTTCAAAATCTCGTTCTTCCAGAGCTACAGCTTGATTGTGTAACATTTCAGAAACTACAAATTCATCATATAGGTCAATGTCTCCTGGTAAGAGACTCAAACTTGGTAGCTTGCACAATTCGGGCTCAATGACATCATGAATTTTGTATTCAGGTTGAGGATCAGGATTAATTACCTCATCTAATAAATATCTCAGGGTTTTTCTTTGTTTACGACGTTTGGCAAAATCTCCCGGTGACATTAGACTCAAGGTCGCACTGATTTGACTATCTAAATCAAGAACCAGCACCTTTTTACCATGATGTTTAGCCAAGCAAGTTGCCAAATTAACAGTCACCGTAGTTTTACCTACTCCTCCCTTCATATTTGCAGTTGCAATGACATATCCCATTGTTTAGTTCCTCAGCAGTTTAGAGTGATTTAGATTGATTATTTTTCCATAGCTTGAACCATTATGTCATATTCAGATGCAAATCCGGTACACAAAACCTAGGGATTTACCCGTGAACGTTCACTTACCCAGTATTTTATCCCTCAAGGACTTAATGCGATCGCGCAGTTTGGCAGCGTGTTCAAACTCCATCTTTTTAGCAGCATCGTGCATTTGTTTTTCTAGGGTAGTAATCAGTTGTGGAATCTCCTCCAAATTCAAATCATGCCATTGTTCATCCACCAGCTTTAAATCATTGGCATTTAAGCGTCGCGAAACATCTAAAAAGGAGAGAATAGAGTTACCAGATTTTTTAAAAACCGGTTGGGGGGTAATATTATGTATTTTATTATAGGCCATTTGAATTCCCCTTCTTCTATCAGTTTCTTCAATGGCTTTGATCATACTACCAGTCAAATTATCAGCATACATAATTACCTTACCGCGCAGATGACGTGCTGCACGACCAATGGTTTGAATTAAGGAGCGTTCTGCACGTAAGAAACCCTCTTTATCTGCATCCATAATTACCACAAGAGAAACCTCTGGCAAATCTAAACCTTCTCTTAATAAGTTGACACCTACTAAAACATCAAAACTGCCATTTCTCAAATCTTGTAAAATTTCAATCCTCTGAATGGAATTAATTTCTGAATGTAAGTATCTCACCCGAACGGATCTATTTTCTAAATATTCAGTTAAATCTTCTGCCATTCTCTTAGTCAAGGTAGTAATTAACACCCGTTCATTATTATCCACTCTCTCGTGAATTTCTCCCAACAAATTATCCACCTGTCCAGCTGTGGGACGAACGTAAATCTGTGGATCTAACACTCCTGTAGGTCGGATAATCTGCTCTACTATATTCTTACCCGAAACTTCTATTTCCCAATCGCCTGGAGTGGCTGAAACAAAAATACACTGAGACACTTTTTGCCAAAATTCCTCAGCTTTTAAAGGACGATTATCCCCCGCACTAGGCAACCGAAAACCATGATCAATTAAAACTTTTTTCCTGGCTTGATCACCATTATACATCCCCCGAATTTGGGGAACAGTAACATGAGACTCGTCAATTACTAATAACCAGTCCTGGGGAAAATAATCAATTAAACATTCTGGAGGTTCTCCTGCTTGTCTCCCTGCTAAATAACGGGAGTAATTTTCTACGCCGTTACAATATCCTACTTCTCTTAACAGTTCTATATCATAACGCGTCCGTTGATCTATTCTTTGTGCCTCAACTAATTTTCCTAATTCTTCCAATTTTAATTTATATGCTTTTAACTCATCAGAAATCTCTAAACAGGCAATTTCTAATCTCTCTTTTGGGGTGACAAAGTGACGTGCAGGATAAATACTTATCCTTTCTAAACTACTCATAATTTCTCCATTCACCGGATCCACATAACGTATGGCATCTATGTCATCACCAAAAAATTCCACTCTCACAATTCTATCTTCGTACGCAGGCCCAATTTCTATCACATCCCCACGAACTCGGAATTTACCTCGTCCAATTTCTATGTCGTTACGACTATACTGCACGGAGATTAGTTTCCTTATTACCTCTCTGGGATCTATCTCCATTCCTATTTCTAAAGTTATTGCTGCTTTTAAATATTCAGCAGGCATACCTAAACCATATATACAACTAATAGATGCTACAACTATCACGTCTTCCCTCTCAAACAAAGATCGTGTCGCAGAATGTCTCAGCATATCTATTTCACTATTAATAGCTGATGTTTTTTCTATATATGTATCGGTAACGGGAATATAGGCTTCTGGTTGATAATAGTCGTAATAACTGACAAAATACTCCACCGCGTTATGGGGAAAAAACTCCCTCAGCTCATTACACAACTGGGCCGCCAGGGTCTTATTATGGGCCAGCACCAGGGTGGGTTTGCCCACCTTCTCTATCACTGCTGCAATAGAAAAGGTCTTGCCCGTTCCCGTCGCACCCAGTAGAGTTTGATACCGCTGTTTCCCTTCAATGTTCTTAATCATTTGAGCGATCGCCTGGGGTTGATCTCCGGTGGGGGAAAAAGGAGCTTGAAGAGTAAATTGGGCCATAATCTGAGCGAGACAAGATAATTATATTGTAGCCGTTTCGGGGTAAACTTTAGTATATGAGGAAAAAAATACTTTTCCTTAACTATTGTAAAATCCACTTAACACAGTGGATGAATTTAGTTTATAAGCGCCTACTTGGATTCTGTTAATATCCTAAGGGAGATAAAAAAGTGGAAGAAAATCAACAAAGTAATACAGAGCAGACTGGTCAAGGAACAATTGTCATAGCTGGGGAACGTCCCATTGGTAGCAGTGGATTGCAGATAGCTGGAACAGTCTCCATTGCTGGTTTGCGTCCTATTAGCACCAGCACCTTACAAGTAGTGGAAACTTACAATGCACTAGGTATCCGCCCTATTGGTGCCAACACGTTTACTGTTGTCAATAGTATTAACCTATCCGGAATTCGTCCTGTTGGCTCTAGCTCCTTAGTAATTTCAGAGAACTACTCGGTTTTTGGCAATCGTCCCATAGCGTCAAATGAAATTGATGATTCTGGACTATTAATGGGTTTTCTCGACTAACCTAGCGGTGTAAATAGCTCAGTAAGACTTATAAGCTGAGCTATTACTTGCAATAACATAATCCAAGGTAACCTGATGTAAAGTTTTATGGAAAAATGTCAATTGAAATTATAATATTATGTAATCCCAAATAAAGAAATGTAACAAGGAATCATTTCATGCCATACACAACAGAAGAGGGCGGTCGGCTCAACAATTTTGCCCAGGAACCCAAGGTTTATGAAGCTGAACCTCCAACGGGTAAACAAAAACTGAATTATGTAATTTTAGGCGGACTCGGAGCACTTTTAATAGTTGGCGTAGTTTTTATTGCCTTCGCAGTGTCAAATCCTAGTTAGAAAACCATCTTTCTAAAACCTAAGCAGCTGATAAAATTCATAAAACTTAATATCCCTGACCATCAGGTTCTCATCTTAGGGGGAACCTGATTTTTTTATTCTTTGATAGAATTAAAGAGACTTTAAATATAAATAAGTACGCTTACTATGCTAAATTATCAAAAAACAGGTTAATGGTAGGGAAAGACCAATGAATCATTCCCTCTCTTGGGCGAAATACCTTTTCAACCACCACTATTTAGGCTGTTATAGCCAGTATGAATGTGAATGAAAATCCCACTACGGATATTTTTACTTTAAATCGGCAAGTATATAGACGTTTAAGATTAGCATTAAGCGTATCCCTACGACGTCAAATATTTTTTGCAGTATGTGATAATATAAATATTAGGAATCAGGTAGCCAGCAAACTACATTCTAATTTGGCTTATCCAGTAGAACAGGTGCTGTACCCTGTTGGAGAAAAACAAGGAATTAGCACTCCAGCTTATCCTCGATTAGTAACCGTGAGATTAAACCTAAATGATCCCAATCCCATAGCTCAAATTAACCAGTGGTTAGGGAATTACCCACCACCAAGAGTTGGGAAATCACAAGACTCACCAGGTAAGGTTTTACCAATCCCAGCATTTCAAATTGTGGGGGTAGAGCAGTTGACCAAACAGTCAATAGCAGTACAGAGGTTATTCTTACATAATTTAAAACTGAGCGAAGAATACTTTAGCAAGAACCAAAGCACTTCAATTGTAAATTCCAACTTATTGTTTTGGGTTACCCGTCCTTGGTTGTATGCGATTCAACAATCAGCTCCGCAATTTTGGCAATATAGAACAGGCGTATTTATTTTTGAGGGAGAGCCAACAGGAGGTATAGAAAATCCTAATTATCCACAGAATTCTTCTGAATTGAGAAGTATCAGATTAGAAAAATTAGACTCATCTGTAGTTGAGGAATCAACCATCTTCAACTATCAACCTGATGAAGATAATGGAAAATCTTTGGACAATGAAACTAAAGAAACTACAGAGAGAGAGAATCAAATAGTTCCGTTTGTTCTTAATATTCCTAAACTTTCATCTTTTTCACATATTAATCAGGAGTTAATTTCCCTAATTCCTAAAACACTGAACCCAAACATTGATGAGGATAGAGATACTAATTGGCAAATTAAACAACTACTATGGGAAATTGAGAAATTAACAATTAACCTCACGCAAGACTCCCAAGAAGAAATTGCTCAGGCCTACCACAACCTAGGAACTTTATATCGCCTGCGCATTGAACAGGGAGATGCAAATCTAGACAATTTAATGGTAGCAATTATCGCCTACCAGGAATCTCTCAGTTATGATGAAACTTCACCTTTAGTGCCAGATACTTTAAATGATTTAGGTACTCTATATTGGATGCTACATCGTACATCCGTAAGCAGCCAGGAGGCACAAACATATATAGAACAGTCCTTAGAGTTTTACCAATTAGTTTTAAAGATGATTGAATGTGATAGTCAGCCAGAGATCTATGCTCGAGTGCAAAATAACTTAGCCACAGCTTATGGTGACCTGGCAAAATTTTATCAGCCCTTAGAAAACTGGCAAGCAGCAATAAAAGCATATAAGGAAACATTGAATTATCGCAAGGAAGAAATGGATTCTCATAAATATGCTTCCTGTCAAAATAATTTAGGTACTGCTTATTGGCATCTAGCGCAACATAGTGAACCAGAAAAAAATCTTAAACAAGCGATTTCCGCTTATAGTTCAGCCCTAAGTCATTATCAAGCGGAAAAGGATCCTATTAAGTATGGAATGATTCAAAATAATATTGGCACTGCTTATTGGAACTTATCCCACTATGAAACACCAGAAAAGAATTTACAATTAGCAATAGATTTTTACCAAGAAGCCTTAAAATATAGGACTCCAGAGAATATTCCCATTGGTTGTGCAGTCACCCGTAACAATTTAGGAACTGCCTATTGGCAATTGAGCAATCTACCACATATGAAAGGAGAAAATCGCCAAAATTTACTAAAATTATCTATTGAGACCTACGAAGATACTTTAACTATAGCCAATTCTTTCCATCAGAAAGATTTGAGTTTTGATATCTTAGGGACACAAAATAACCTAGCACTAGCTCACTATCAACTCATAACCGATTCACATTTTAAAGGTGATAAAGAAATTGTTTCCTACCATTTACAAACATCCCTAGATTATTTTTTAAAAACTCTCAATGGTTTAGAAGAAAATACACAACCTTATCAGGAAACATTTAACCAAATTGTGAAAATAATTCGCACTTTCCATCATGAGCTAGGTATTCAGGGGCAAAATCTAGCCCTCTCTAAAATTCCTGGCAATCTGATTCCCAAACTTTTACCTCGGTTATAAACTCTCCTCACCAATTATGTGACAAAAGAGCAACATATCGTTACAATAGTTAACAAACCTTATTTTATAGCTTGTTGACATGGTACCAAGGACAGTTCTGAAAGGGAATTGTCCACAATTAAACACCCAAGAACACTAATAAAAGCTTAATGATTAGTACAACCAGATCAAGAACACACCATCAACCAAAAGTCCTGGCTGAAGCCGAGCCAGAACAATTATACTATGATCCTCAACAGATTGCAGCACATTACCAAGATAAACTAGGACAAGTTTTACAGCGAATATTAGCAGTAATGGTACCTGTATTATCCTTAATTTTTGCCTTATGGTGGGATAAAAGGCGAGGGATAGTTGTGGAAAACCACCGCCCCATAGCGATTCAACTGCGAGAATTGCTAACAAAACTTGGGCCTGCGTATATTAAAATAGGACAAGCTCTATCCACTAGACCAGATTTAGTTCCTCCCATATATTTAGAAGAGCTAACTAAATTACAAGATCAACTACCAGCATTTCCCAATGAGATAGCATACCAATTTATCAAAGAAGAGTTAGGTGGTTTACCGGAAGATATATACAGTGAAATATCACCCCAACCGATTGCAGCAGCTTCCCTAGGACAGGTTTATAAAGGTAGACTGAAAACTGGGGAAGAAGTAGCAATCAAAGTCCAGCGTCCAGATTTGCGAGAAAGAATCACCATTGATCTATATATTCTAAGAATTTTAGCTGGTTGGGTGCAAAAAAATGTGAAACGGGTCAGAAGTGACCTAGTGGGAATTTTGGACGAATTAGGTAGTCGCATTTTTGAGGAAATGGACTATATCCGGGAAGGGGAAAATGCTGAACGCTTTTTTGAATTGTATGGACACCTCCCAGATATTTACGTACCTAAAATCTACTGGGAATATACCAACCGGCGTGTATTAACAATGGAGTGGATTAATGGGATTAAACTGACCCAACCACAAGAAATTGAGACCCTAGGCATCAATGCGCGTTATCTAATAGAAATAGGAGTACAGTGTTCCCTCAGACAATTACTAGAACATGGATTTTTTCATGCAGATCCTCACCCTGGTAACTTATTAGCCACCTTTGATGGTAAGCTAGCCTATTTAGACTTTGGGATGATGAGTGAGGTTAAACCACCCCAGCGTTATGGTTTAATTGAGGCCATCGTTCATGTTGTTAATCGGGACTTTGACTCTTTAGCAAAAGACTATGTTAAACTGGAGTTTCTCACTCCAGATACGGATTTAACACCAATAGTTCCTGCATTTGCCAGAGTTTTTGCTAATGCTCAGGGTGCAAGCGTAGCTGAACTAAATATTAAAAGTATCACGGATGATTTATCGCAGTTAATGTATGAGTATCCTTTTAGAGTACCTCCTTATTATGCTTTGATTATTCGTTCCTTAGTTACTTTAGAAGGGATTGCCATTTATATTGATCCAAACTTCAAAGTTCTGAGTGAAGCTTATCCCTATGTTTCCAAAAGACTATTAACTGACCCATCGGAAGAATTGCGAGCATCCCTACAAGATCTACTATTTAAAGATGGCAAATTTCGCTGGAATCGTTTAGAGAACTTGTTAAAAAATGCCCGTAATAATCAGGACTATGACTTGAATTTAGTCATGAATCAAACTGTGGAATTTTTATCTTCCCAGCGTGGTGGATTTATTCGCGATAAATTGGTGGATGAGGTTGTCAATGGACTAGATGCAGTGGGTAAAAATGTTCTCCATAACTTCACCTCTTTACTTAGACAAAAATTCGGTTTGACAGCAGTTAATGAAGTAGCTGGTGCAACAGTTGAACAACAACAGACACTAGAACATATTCAGCGAATTGTAGGCATTTTACAACAAACCAGAGGTTTTGATCCTAGCAAACTTGCTCCCCAATTAATGGAGATTTTGGTGAATCCCAAAGTCCATCATTTAGGTCAGCAAATTGCTGGTCGCTTTACCCAAAAAGCTATGGCCAGATTAATTCGTCAGTTATTAATGGCGGAAAAAACACCTTAAAACTGACTTGGTTAGTTTTCTATTGCTGGCGATCGCTCTTAGGAAATGCGATCGCTCGTTCTAGGGTGGAAGTTAGTGATGTCTTCACTTTCAAGAAGCTTTTTAGCTTGTAGAAGTTGTTGCTGATGTTCTTCACTAACAATTGGATATTGCAAGTCTAGTTCTTTTAGTTTATCACAGATAATCTCCGACACCACTAGCCTTGTAAACCATTTACGATCTGCCGGGATGATATACCAAGGGGCGTGTTTAGTGCTAGTGTGGTTAAATACATCCTCATAGGCAATCATATAATCATGCCAAAAAGCGCGTTCTCGAACATCACTTGCAGAAAACTTCCAATGTTTAGCTGGGGATTCAATTCTTTGGAGAAAGCGTTTTTTCTGTTCCTGTGGTGAGATATGGAGAAAGAACTTGAGAATAACAATACCATTATTAACCAGGTACTTTTCAAAATTGTTGATTTCCTCAAACCGCTGTTTCCAGAGTTGATTACCCTGGGGAAAATGATGAAGTTGTTGTCTAGCGAGGGTTTCTGGATGTACTCTTACTACCAATAATTCCTCATAATAAGAACGGTTAAATATACCAATCCTACCTCGTTCTGGCAAACACCTAGTAGATCGCCATAGGTAATCATGATCCAACTCTTCATCACTAGGTGCTTTAAAACTAAACACCTGACACCCTTGGGGATTTACACCAGACATAACGTGTTTAATGGTGCTATCCTTTCCAGCAGCATCCATAGCTTGAAAGATAATGAGGAGAGCATAAGTATTTTGGGCATAGAGAACATCTTGATATCTAGCCAGTTCTTTGATACCCGCTCTTAATTTTTTAACAGCATCAACTTTTTGATGAAATTCAGCCTTGTAGCTGGGGTCATAGTCCCCCAAGGAGATTTTCTTTCCTGGAGGGACAAGAAAGACATCATGATTCATTTAAAGACAGTTCTAGAGATGTTTTCTGTAATTCTACCAAACGTGCCAAAACTTCTTGACTGTGAACATTAGGATTAACTCCCAGAAAAATTTCTCTGAGAGTACCCTGTGGGTCAATAATAAAAGTATGACGCATGGAGAAAAAACCAATCCAGGATCCGTATGCTTTACTAACTGCACCATCAGTATCAGCTAACAGAGGGAATTTTAATCCCTGGGAGTCACAAAATTTAGCATGGGAGTCCACACTGTCCGCACTCACACCAACAATCCTAGTATTTTTTTCCAGATACTTGGGCAAATCCTGTTGAAAGCGTCGTGCTTCAATAGTACAACCAGAGGTAAAATCCTTAGGGTAGAAGTATAAAACCACCCAGTGACCTCTAAAATCAGCCAAAGAAATCTTCCCATCCCCCGTATTTGTGGGTAGAGTAAAAGTAGGTGCGAGCTGATTAACAGGGGGTAATTTACCACCCAGAGCTATAGCTGTAGGAGTAATATCTGGGGGAGTGAAATTCAACCAGGTCATGAGCGAGAAAAAAGCCAGAATTAAAATTCTCGTCAAATTCCGTCGGTAAATCAATGTAATCATTTCTATCTTCCTTTTTATCTTAGTTATCTGCATCTTCCGTGTTCTTCTCTATTGAATCACAACTTGCCGTTTTAATATAATCATTATCTCATTAAAGGTTTAGTCCTAAAACCCTATTCTTCTAATACAGATCTTTTTAACTCTCAATGTATTGATACAGCACTTTCCACTGTCATGAGGTACAATAACCGCACCCCGGGCCCCATCCCGCAAGCGATGAGGGGCTATGATGTACTTCATAACGAAAGAATCTGCTGTAAATTACTAGGCTTTTAAACATCTAGTCTAAGTTAATATTCTTGAGACTTATTACTATACTAATTGTAAATTCTTTCTTTAAATCCAGCCAATCTTACAAACTTGTGCTATTTTTTATATGGATAATAGTTCCATTTTATTTCCCAATCAGATATTTGGACTATTAACTAATCATACAGAAGTCAATCAAGATATTAACCAATATACTATTTGGTTACTTCCCATTTGCATAGTTACAGGTATGACTTTTGTTTTAGAAGGTTATTTTATTGGTTTAAGAGAAGGAGGTACTTTGCGTAATGTGGTATTATTGTCCTTCATAGTCAGTTTCATACCACTAGTAATTGCTGCTTGGTATTTTCATAGTAATCATTTATTATGGTCTAGCTTGTTAGCTTATATGACTAGTAATATGCTTTTATTATCTGCATCCATACCCCAAACATTGAAAGATGAAAGTTCACAAAATGTCCTAGCTTGACGCTCCCCCGATAAATCCGGGGTCGCGGTTTAAGATAAAATTGAGGATCTAACTCCAAGAAACTCTCTATCTTGCATCTATCAACATGTATTGTGACTACTTAGTACAAATTCTCACAGCCAAAGTCTACGACGTAGCCCAGGAAACACCCCTAGAATATGCTCCCAACCTATCAAACCGCATTCACAATAAACTGCTGCTCAAGCGGGAAGACATGCAGTCAGTCTTTTCCTTTAAACTGCGGGGTGCTTATAATAAAATGGCCAACTTACCCCAAGACCTACTTAAACAGGGTGTTATTGCTGCTTCCGCTGGTAATCATGCTCAAGGCGTAGCTCTATCTGCTAGTCGCTTAGGAGCAAGAGCAATGATTGTTATGCCGGTTACAACCCCTCTAGTTAAAGTAAATGCTGTTAAATCCCGTGGGGGAGAAGTAATTTTATATGGAAATACCTATGATGATGCTTATGCTTATGCTCGTAAATTAGAAGCGGAAAAGGGACTAACTTTTATCCATCCTTTTGACGATCCTCATGTCATAGCTGGTCAGGGAACTATTGGTATGGAAATACTACGTCAATACCAACAACCAATAGATGCAATTTTCGTAGCTATTGGTGGGGGTGGGTTAATTTCCGGGATAGGAGCTTATGTGAAACGTCTACGTCCCGAAATCAAAATTATCGGTGTGGAACCCGTAGATGCTGATGCTATGTATCAATCCTTAAAGGCTGGACATCGGGTGCGCTTATCCCAAGTGGGTTTATTTGCTGATGGGGTAGCAGTAAAAGAAGTGGGAGAAGAAACTTTTCGTCTGTGTCAGGAATATGTGGATGAAATTATGCTAGTAGATACGGATGCCACCTGTGCAGCCATTAAAGATGTTTTTGAAGATACTCGTTCAATTTTGGAACCTGCAGGTGCATTAGCTATTGCAGCAGCTAAGTGCTATGCAGAAAGGGAACAGCTTCAAGGAAAAACCTTAGTGGCGGTAGCTTGTGGTGCGAACATGAATTTTGACCGTTTACGGTTCGTTGCAGAGAGAGCTGAATTTGGAGAGCGTCGGGAAGCAATTTTCGCAGTGAATATTCCTGAAAAACCAGGGAGTCTTAAACAATTTTGTGAATGTTTAGGTGATAGAAACCTAACAGAATTTAATTATCGCATTGCAGATGATCGAGAAGCTCATATTTTTGTGGGTGTGCAGATTGAAAATCGAGCTGATGCTGCTAAAATAGTAGAGAAATTTCAACTGCATGGTTTAAAAACCATAGATTTGACCGATGATGAACTGACCAAACTACATCTACGTCACATGGTAGGGGGACACTCTTCCCTAGCTCACCACGAACTATTGTATCGGTTTGAATTTCCTGAACGTCCAGGAGCGCTGATGAAATTTGTCGGTTCCATGTCCCCCGACTGGAATATCAGTTTGTTTCATTACCGCAATAATGGAGCAGATTATGGGCGCATTCTGGTGGGAATGCAAGTACCACCAGGTGAAATGCAAGAATGGCGGGATTTTCTGGATTCCTTAGGTTACCGCTATTGGGAGGAAACTCAAAACCCCGCCTATAAGTTGTTTTTGGCATGAGCAAGCACATCTAGCTAGGAGTTGTTAGTAATTGCTGAACTGGCCCATTCTAGCGATAATTGCTGAAAATGATCACCCCTAACTTCAAAGTTGGCATACTGATCAAAACTGGCACAAGCTGGTGATAATAGAATCGTGGTGGCTTGGTACTGTTTGGCCAATTGTGCAGCTCTGGGAATGGCTTTTTCCATAGTCTCCACAATTTCAAAGTTACCATACCCTACAGTTTCTAACCTTTTACTAAAAGTTTCAGCAGCACTACCAATTAATAATACCGCTGCGGTTTTCTCTTGAATTCTCTTCAACCAACCTGTGTCGTCCCCTGCTTTTGCTTCACCACCAGCTATTAAAATTGTTGGACTTTTTACCGATTTTAAACCTACTTCAGCTGCATCGTAGTTTGTCGCTTTACTATCATTGATGAATTGAATTCCTTCCCAGGTACAAACATGTTGTAAGCGGTGGGGAACCCCGGGAAATTGCTGGACTCCATGGTTGATAGCAGCAATTTCTATTCCAGCTAATCTTGCTGCTCCCACTGACATAAGTAGGTTTTGCTGATTGTGTTCCCCCACCATTTTTAGATCTGTGACTGCTACTATTGGTTGAGGTTCAGAATCAGAGGATAGTTTTTCCGTTACCCAGCCATTTTCTATATAAAACCCTTTTCCCCCTATTAAATGACCTAGTCCTTTGACACTTGTCCAGTAAGCATAGGGCCAATGTTGTAAACCAACTTTACTTAAATAAGCGTCGTCACCATTAATAATTTGTAAGCGGGAGTTTCTCAGCAGTTTAGCTTTAATATCATAGTAGTTTTCTAGAGTTTTGTGACGAGCTAAATGGTCTGGTGTAAAAGTCGTCCAAATTCCTATGTGAGGAAAAAGACTCCAGGAAGATTCTATTTGGTAACTACTGAGTTCTCCTATCACCCAGTCTGGTGGTTTTGCGCCTAAAGCTACTTCTAGAGCTACTTCCGCTACAGCATAACCAATGTTACCACAAGCAGGAGCATGAAGACCAGCTGCTTGAAAAATAGCCGCTGTTAAAGCTGTAGTGGTGGTTTTACCATTGGTACCAGTAATTCCCACCCAGGGAATATTTTGTAGTTGTCTCCATGCTAGTTCCATTTCTCCCATGGTTTCTATTCCCATTTCTCGTGCTTTAACCAGCAGGGGAATATCCCATGGAACTCCTGGACTAACTACGATTAATTTTGGTAACTGGTTCTCTTTTAATTCTGGGTTATTTCCTAATTTGACAGTGATTTGTTCCTGGGCAAGTTTTTGTTGTTGTTCCAGGAGAAATGGGGAGGTATTACTGTCCCAAATTTCTACCTCCCATCCTTCCTGTTTCAACAATCTCGCCGCAGCAATACCGGACTTTCCTAATCCCATTACAATGGCTTTTGGCATAGACTGTGCAGCATCCCTGGTTAAGCTCCCCCATCTTAGCGTTAATTGGCAAAAATTACACTGGTTTTTGTTAATTTTGGCTACAAGTTTTTGACGATGGCTCCAAAATCTGCTAAAATTCGACCGTGGTTACGTAGTAGACCTAGTAAATTCAACCGATTGCGTTTAATGTGTGGGTCTGGATCCATAACTAGCACACTATCTTCTCCGTCAAAGAATTGGCTGACCGTGGGGGCAATTTTTTCCAGGGCGGCTATTAGTAACTGATAGTTGCGCGTTTGTTGTGCAAGTTGGGTCTGGGGCACTAATGCTACTAGGGCTTGATAAAGGGCAGTCTCGGATGATTTTTGAAACAATGTGGGATTAATTAATTCATCCGGGATTAACTGTTGCAAGTCTAAATCCCCCTGTGCTGCTAACCTAGTGGAACGATTGATGGTTTCATAGATTCTCTCTAGGGTGCCATTATGGCGGATTTGTTGTAGATAGGTGGCGCGATCGCGAATGTCTAGTAGATCCTGTAGTGCGCGTTCTATATATTCCGGATCCTGTTCTCCTAACACGGCGTTAACTAGATCGTAATCTATGTGTTTTTCTTCTTGGAGTAGGGTGCGAATACGTTGGATGAAAAATTCTTGCAGGATGGATATTAAAGATTGAGCATCTTTATGGAAAGTGTGAGCAAAGGAAGTTGCTGTGTACTCTAATAAATACTCCAAATTTATTGGTAGGTTAGCAACCCAGGTAATATTCACAATGGCATTGGCGGCCCGACGTAAGGCAAAGGGATCGGAGGAACCAGAGGGAATTAAACCTAAACCAAAGATGCTAATTAGGGTATCTAGTCTATCAGCTAAGCCCACGATTTTCCCTGTGAGGGTGGTGGGCAAAATGTCATCAGCATTTCTGGGTAGATAATGCTCAAAAATGGCTTTAGCTACTTCCTCATCCTCTCTACTAGCTAGGGCATATTTTTCACCCATGATACCTTGTAATTCGGGAAATTCATATACCATTTGGGTGACTAAATCCGCTTTGCACAATAGAGCAGCTCTTTGCACTCTCTCGGTTTCAGTTTCTCCTAATCCCAATTGTTGACAAATCACCTGGGCTATATTCCCGATTCTTGTGACTTTGGCTCGCACAGAACCTAGATCTTCTTGAAATGTAACTGTTTCTAATTGGGGTAAAAACTCTTCTAGAGACTTGGCTAAATCCGCTTCATAGAAAAATCTCCCATCTGCTAACCGCGCTCGAATTACTCTCTCATTACCCAGTGCAATAATATCTGATTTTGCTGGATCCCCATTGGATATGGTGACAAAGTTTGGTAGTAGTTCTCTTCCATCCCGGTTTTTAAAAACTGGGAAGTAACGCTGGTGGGTAACCATGACAGTGGTGGATACTTCTGTTGGTAATTGGAGAAATTCATCTTCAAATCTACCCACCACCGCTGTGGGATATTCTACTAAATTGGTAGTTTCTGCCAACAACTCTGGATAGATTTCTGTACAACCACCCAACTCTTCTACAGCTCTATTCACCTGCTCTACAATTATTTTCTCCCGATCCTCTGGAGAAACTATCACATAACCATTGGCCAATGTTTCCACATATTCTGTCGCATGGGAAATACTCACCCTTTCCCGATGTAAAACCCTATGTACCCAGGAAATGCGATCGCTCTTAACTATTTTTTCCCCATTTCTTAATTCTAAGGGTAAAACATCCCCATCCAATAAAGCAACTAACCAGCGAATAGGACGAGAAAACCTCCCATCCCCACTCCCCCAGCGCATTAACCGCTTTCCTTCTAAGCTCCAAACCCATTGGGGAACTAGTTCGGTCAAAATTTCTGTTATGGGTCTCCCTGGGGTCTTTTTATTGACAAAGATAAAATCCCCCTTATCTGTAGAACGAACCTCTAAAGCAGATAATTCTACCCCTTGCTTTTTAGCGAACCCTTCTGCTGCTTTGGTTGGTTTACCATCTTTAAATGCTGCTTGGGCAGGTGGTCCCTTAATTTCTTCTTCCCGATCCAGTTGCTGGGATGGTAACCCGGTGATCAGCACTGCTAATCTACGAGGGGTACCAAAAACCGCTACTTTTTCTATGGGGAGACCATGAGCTTCCAGCATTTGGGGAATGCGCGATCGCCATTGTGTAATCGCGCTACTCAAAAAGCTTGCTGGTAGTTCTTCTGTGCCAACTTCTAATAAAAACGCAGTCATGGTTTTACTAATGTTTATCAATCAATTCCACCAGTTTACCTGGAGACGAGGGAAGTTGATGGACTGTGGTTGAGCAGGTTGTGGGTGTACAAGTACTGTTCTTTGACAATTGATGGGGGAAACCTATTTAATCTACTCTCTATTACGATGGGGATTGCTCTAGGAATCTGTGCTGCGTATGGAACCCACCAGGTGCTGTCTGTAATTGGTGAATGTATATCTCTTTTGCCATCGTTATCAGATATATGAATCTCCAAAATCCTCTCTGATGGAAGTTTTAGCCACTCTAGTTTTTCTGACAAGCTCTGATTACGCCAAATATTAACATGTGCTAAATCAACTACGATTTTCATCTCAGGTAGCTCCTCACAAAATCGGGTCAATTCCCAACTGTTATCCAACAGATAGTAATTCCAACTATTAGGAGGTGTGGGATACATGGTCTCTACCCCCAGGACAATTCCCCGCTTTTCACAGATTTGTTGTAAATTTTGAACATTTTCTTTAAACTGCCCATAGGCTTTTTCTCTCTCTTGACCTCTATGAAAATCTCCTCCATGAACAGAATACGCTGTTACTTTTAAATCTCCTAACCAGTCCATCATGCGCTCAAAATAGCTCCATTCCTGGGGTTCCGCTAGGTTGAAGCTTTTGTGAGTTTCTCCCCACACAAAGGCATGATGAGCCCTATAAGTCATGCCTTTTTGCTGAAATTCTGTAATCGCTTTGACTGCATCCCGATCACAGCGTGGACCAATTGCTAGTTCTACCTCCTTGATTCCTAATTCCCAGAACATGGTCAAAACTTGACGGGTTGATGTTCCACCATAGGCAGAAGTACTAAAATATAATTCCATCTGTTTATTTCCTAATAAATTCTTTTCATTGAATTGTATTCAAATACTGACACTGTAGGTTTTAACTCAAAAAGCTTGGCCACATAAAAAACTAATATGCCCATCTCTCCCCCTAGCTGGTCTATTTCTTGTTCTGAGTAATTCATACTTCTTAATAGATCCCTAATGGGAGATAAGATGTAGTAGGCAATCTGCTTCTCCGGAGAAAACTCTTTGCATCTGTTTTCATAAACACGCCTACGCTCTACCTCCATAGTACATATTCTATTTCCTAGTTTTAGGGAAATTTTATATCCATACAAGGTATATGTGCTTGTGTCATCATAGGCATAAGGATCCTCAAATTCTTGATAATCCCTAATAATTAAAGGCAGTTGTAATTTTGCCAGTAACCAATTGGTAGGATCTTTGTCAATAGCAGGTAGATCCTCTAATTCTTCCCACTCCCACCAACACTCGGCTATTCCTAGGATCTCTACAAACTGCTTAAATTCGTCCGTCGATAACAAAATACGAGGATCAACCTGCAAAGCATCAATTATCTTCTTCAGCTCTACATTCTGTGATTCTAATATTTCTCTTTCAGTATTTTGAATCTCTTTCATGGACTCATCTACGAAATGGTATAAAGCATCAAGTTGAGGACGAAATCGATTAGCATGGGTTTCGACTAATACTTTGTATTTTAACAGTATTTTGTCTATACTAGTCATAGTTTTACTTGTATGGATATAGTTGAAAAATGGCAACCGTAAATCTATAACTTAACAGTTATCAGATATCTTGGGAGGCGCAAACCAGGATAAGTACTTTTCCGGAATTGATGAATTATATTCAAACACTGACACGGATGGTTTTAGTGTAAACAAACTGATTGAATAGACTACCAGTATGGCAATCTCCCGACCTAACTGTTGAATTTCTTCCTCTTTTTCGGTAATACTTTCCAAGATCCTTTCAAAATCACAGTCTCCGTATTCTTGTACGATTTCTGCCAGAGAACATTCTTCGATATACTGATCACGGTCGCGACTGTAATTTAATATTAAGGGACTTTTTTCTCCGTCTATCTCTAATGACACTACATGCTCATACCCGGTATAAAATTCTTCATCATCATAGGCATTCGTACACTCTATAACCTTGTAATCCATTAAACCTATGGGCAATTTAAAATTTGCCAACATCCAATTACTTGGATCCGTTCTAATTATGTCTATATAATCCACGTCCCAACTATACTCTATGTGATCAAGTTTGCCTAGAAAATTTTTAAATCCCTCTGTAAATAATATACATCTAGCATCAGTCCGTAAAGTATCAATTATCCTATTTAACCCGACACACTGGGCTTCTAGTAAATGATCTTCCCCATCATGAATCTCCTTCATTCGCTTATCTACAATCTGGCGTATATTTACGATTTGGTATCCAATCTGCTTAGCATGTTCTTCTAATAATGCTTGATGACTAGATAATAGTGAATCAATGTTCGTCATAATTTGCCTCCTACTTAATTGATCAACACAATGAACCGGGTAACCAATCCCACCCTACAGCTGGAAGGTTCCACTACTTTATTAGTATATTTGTTCTATAAAAAATTGGCAACCACCTAATGTTAAGAATTATTAACAGCGGAAACAGTCAATTCATGGTATTGTGTAGTCAGTTGTAAATGCTTAGTGAATATGCCTTGGTTTGTCAAAATAGAAGCAGGCCTAGTGGATAAAGCCACCTTTGATCAGTATGTGCCAGCCCATAAAGAATACGTAAAAGCACTAATAGACAAAGGACATAAAGCTAAAACTGGTTACTGGGCGAGAAAAGGTGGAGGGATGATGTTATTTGAGGCAGATTCTATGGAAGAAGCCCAGGCAATTGTTAGCGCAGATCCTTTGGTAATTAACGGTTGTGTTAATTACCAACTGCACGAGTGGAAAATTGTTTTAGAATAGTTGACCATTTTAGAAATTTCGTGTTATTATAAATTCAGACCTGGATCTATGCGATCTCAACGCCTAAACCTTGTCAGGACCGGAAGGTAGCAGCAATACGGGATGCTTGTGGTAGGCGTAGTCTCCGGGTTCCCCCATTTTTAGGAGTGCTTTACGGCAATGCCCGCTTTTGGAAAACTTGTAGAAAAAGCTTTTTACCTGGGTGTAGGTCTAGCGGCTTATGCTGGCGAAAGAGGTGGTGAAACCCTCAACCAAATGCGATCGCAAATTGAAAAATTAGCGGAGGAAATGGAAGCAAAGGGACAGATGACCACGGAGGAAGCTCGCCGTTTTGTGGAGGAGATGATCCAACAGGCTCAGCAGTCTCGGGGTACAGCACCAGACTCAGATAAAACCACCCCCGCAGAACCTCGTTTGATAGAAATAGTGGATGTGGAAGAGGTGGAAGAGAAAGACAAGTGATAATAAAGATGCAATTTGGTTTAGCTATTGCATGAAAACCTATGACATGGTGGCAAGAAGAATTACTTGATATTGTTTTAACCGTATCTGGTGAAGCAGAAAGACTATTCGAGGGAATCGATGAGATAGTGGATACTCTTTTCGATTTAACCGAGGAAATTGACGAACAGGTTGGGAGTGCAGGTACGTGTTTAAGTGAGTTGTTAGAACCGCTGGTGGGGTTCTATTGGGATCTGGAAGATCCTAACCTCCCATATGAGGTGGAAGCTGATTCACTGAAAAATTCTGCATGTGTGGGTTGTAGTAATTATCATGGAGAAGTATATGGTGGGAACCTACTGGTTTGTGCCATGTACCCCTATGGTTGGGATGGGGAAAAGTGTCCCGACTGGGAAGAATAGAGATTTTGTGTGATAAAACATTATGATTTATATGTGCTTTTTAGTTAGTCCCAATAATTATGAGTCATTCCGTCAGTAACATTCTACCAAGTGAAGACCCCGTTAAAGAAGTAAAATATGGTGAGCGAGAAATCGAAGAGGGCAAACTAATTACCTTTCCCAATCCTCGCGTAGGTAGGGAATACACAATTGATATTACCTTACCTGAATTTACCTGTAAATGTCCTTTTTCCGGTTATCCCGACTTTGCCACGATTCATATTGCCTACATACCAGACCAAAGAGTAGTAGAGTTAAAAGCGTTAAAGTTATATATTAACAGCTACCGGGACAAGTACATTTCCCACGAGGAAGTGACCAATCAAATATTAGATGATCTGGTTATTGCCTGTGCACCCTTAGAAATGACTGTAAAAGCTGATTTTAGTCCTCGTGGTAACGTCCACATGGTGGTAGAAGTAAAGCATAAAAAGGGAGCAGCATCATAATCTTCATACCAATCTTCTGCTCCATTAGGTTCCCGGACGGAGACGGAGATGTTCTGGTATGTGATTGCGATCGCCCAACATTTCTAACATAGGACCATTAACATCAAACCTAACCATGCTAAGTGATGCTACCAAAATATTAATACGATATCTGTAGCATCCTAAATCAATTCCCAGTAGACTGCAAAGTATAATCCGAATCGTAGCCTTATGGGAGACCAGCAAAACATTACCCTGATGGTGTTTTTCTTTAATTTCCCTAATTACGGGAATAGATCGGTTAGCAATTTCTACAGCTGTTTCTCCTCCTTGAGGTGCATTCCATGCGGACTCCGTCAACCATTTAATATAGTTTTCAGTATAATTTTCCTGAACGAAGGACTTGCTTTTGGTTTCCCATTCTCCATAACTACCTTCTCGGATACCAGTTCTTAACTGCATATTTAGACCAGTTGCATCACAAAAAGGTTGAGCTGTAGCGATAGTTCGTTTCATAGGACTCACATAAACAGCTTCCCAACATAAATTTTTATAAGTATCAGCAAAACTATGAGCCATCTGCTTTCCTTCTGGTGTCAATTGTGCATCCGTTTCCCCACAGAAATTGCCACTTTGACTAAAATTTGTTTCGCCATGCCGTAGCAGATATAAGTTGAGTGCCATAGTGTCCAATAGATGAAGATAAAGCGGTTTGTACAAAACCAGATTATCATTGGTTACAGTAGCGAACTGCTTCAGGTGAACCAGGATCATGAATATTACAGATCTCTCAAGTCCACGCGTCTTATTAGATAGCTTGCTCAACCTCCGAGAAGCGGTAGAAAGAGATGGGAAAGCTATTTTTGACCAATGGCGATCGCACATCCAGCGTTCCCAATTTCTCCCTAGCGCCCTCAACCTAGCCCAGTATTTAGCCCTGCGGAGACACGACCTGCGTCCTTTGCAAGCTGCTCTTATGCCTTGGGGCTTATCTTCTTTGGGTCGTATAGAAGCAAGGGTGATGGCTAATCTAGATGCGGTTATTGCTACTCTAGCATTAATTTGCGAAGTTCCCATTCCTGCTCCTGTTACTCGTCCTGTTCTCACATCTTTTTTTGAGGGAGAGAATAGGTTAAGAGAACAGACAGAGTGCTTATTTGGTCCAGCGTTACCCCATCGTCGGGTGAGAATTATGGTCACCCTACCCACAGAAGCTGCTAGTGAATATGAAATGGTGCGGGAGATAATTGAGCGAGGTGCAACTTGTTTAAGAATAAACTGCGCCCATGACAATCCTAGTATTTGGGAAAAGATGATTCAGAACATTCGTCAAGCTGAACAAGAACTTTCATCTCAATGTACAGTGATGATGGATTTAGGTGGTCCAAAAATTCGCACCGAAATAGTTTTAGCCCCTGCAGGTAAAAATCGCGTCTTCCGAGGAGATTTAATTGTTTTGTGTCGTAGTTTATCTAACCAAGCGATCGCAGATCCTATAGATAATATTCACATTAGTTGTACAGTACCAGAAATTCTGGACTTACTAACAGTGGGCACCTTAGTTTATATTGACGATGGTAAATTACGTACTCGGGTAGTTGATCAAGATTATCCTTTACCAGATGGTAGTTCTGGGTTTTTATTGGAGGTGACCCATGCTAAACCCAAGGGAGTGAAGCTATCTCCAGAAAAGGGACTAAATTTTCCCAACATAGTATTACCCCTAATTCCGCTCACACCAAAGGATCTAACTGATTTAGACTTCCTAGCTACCCATGCGGACATTATTGGTTATTCCTTTGTCCAACAAACAACAGATATCCAACTATTACAAAGCGAACTGGCGCAAAGATGCTTGCAGGGAGAACATCCAGCGATTATTGCCAAGATTGAAACCGCTGTAGCAGTTACTAACCTACCCGAACTAATTGTTCATGCAGCGGGGAAACACCCCTTTGGAGTAATGATTGCTAGGGGGGATCTAGCGGTAGAAATTGGCTATCAAAGATTAGCAGAGATACAAGAAGAAATTCTGTGGTTGTGTGAAGCTGCGCACGTTCCAGTGATTTGGGCAACTCAGGTATTAGAGAGTTTAGTCAAGGAAGGTGCCCCATCTCGTGGAGAAATGACAGATGCAGCTATGGCCGAAAGAGCTGAATGTGTTATGTTGAATAAGGGACCATTTATTACCCAAGCTGTCACCATCTTAGATGATGTGCTTACTAGGATGGAAGCCCATCAATTAAAGAAAACCCCCCAATTGCGGGCCCTGCGTTCCTGGGAGAACTTTTCTGCTTCAGGGGACGACACCATTTAATTGATAAGAAATAGGTTTTAAGTATCTATAGGTAAATTTCTCAAAACAAGTTTTTAAAAACTCATTTTGAGAAACTTATTTTCTGCTTTCGTTCCTGGGAGCTGTTAACAACTTGAGACTTGATGATTGGATATTGGTACACTCAGTTAGTAACATATTCGTCCATAAATGAGCGTAACCATCCCTTCATAGGCTCTTAATCCAATTATTTCTAACCATTAGATAATCAGTGATCATGAAGGCTTGACCCTGTTCATCTGCTCTTAATTTAACTGTTAATTCTTGGTTATTTATCGTGCATCGGAAGTAAAAAAAAACCTGATTTTATCACTCTTCAGATATAGATTAGATATCTATTGGGCATAGCTAATTCAATATACTGATAACTGATTTAATAATTGACTTTTCTCAATCAATTTATAGCTAAAAAAAATTTACAAAAATATACAGATAAAATCAGCCAAAAGAGTCTTACCTGGGATATATATTAACTAGTATATATTAGGGAGAAAAAATATGACTGAGAAAGATATATTACCAGGAATTGAACAATTTCGTAGTTTACAATCAACCCTAGGGGAGCGATGGAAACCCAGTGAGATATTTGACAATAGTGAGACTGATATTTTAATCATACCTTCCTTGAGTATTGATCAGCGAGAACTAGAAAAAGTTCAAGGTTGCGAGCATTATGAAGAAAGATTACTATTTTCTCTCATTCGTTTGCGCAACCCCCGAAATAGATTAATTTATGTCACATCAATGCCCATACATCCTAGCATTATTGACTATTATTTACAATTGCTACCGGGAATTCCTTTTTCCCATGCTCGCCATCGTCTATTAATGCTTTCTACCTACGATTCTTCTTTAAAACCGCTCAGTCAAAAAATCTTAGAACGCCCCCGATTAATAGAAAGAATACGCCAAGCATTACAGGTAGATAAAGCTTTTATAAGTTGTTATAACTCCACATTTTGGGAAGCAGAGTTATCTCTAAAACTGAATATACCTCTGTATGCTGCTGCGCCAGATTTACAGATTTGGGGAACAAAAAGTGGTAGTCGAGAAATTTTTGCCCAAACTGGTGTACCTCATCCAGATGGTAGTAAGTTGGTCTGGAATGCAAAAGAGCTGGCCAGGGAAGTGGCTAAGTTGTGGGAACGTCAACCACATTTAAAAAAAATAGTTGTCAAACTAAACCAGGGTATATCTGGAAAGGGAAATGCCATCTTAAATTTGCTTCCTTTAACAGATTTTGCTCCCGGTAAAACCAACCATGTTGAAAGAGCAGAAGCCATTGAAAAAAGCTTTGTCAATCTACGTTTTCAAGCTCAACAAGAAAATTGGATAACCTTCTCTCAACTTATTTTAGAAATGGGAGCGATCGCCGAATCATTTATAGAAGGTGAAATCAAATATTCTCCCAGTGTGCAGGGAAGAATCACCCCCGATGGGACAGTAGAAATACTTTCCACCCATGATCAAATTCTAGGTGGTCCGGATGGACAAATTTATCTAGGGTGTCGGTTTCCAGCTAATGAGAATTATAGAGTAGAATTACAAGATATTGGTTTAGCTGTAGGCAAAAAACTGGCAGAAAAAGGAGCATTGGAAAGATTTGGCGTGGATTTTGTAGTAGTGGATCAAGGTAATGGTAAATGGGATATCCAAGCTATTGAAATTAATTTACGTAAAGGCGGTACTACTCACCCCTTTATGACTTTAAAGTTATTAACCAATGGGAGCTATGATTTATCCACCGGGTTATTTTACAGTCAGCAAGGAAAACCTAAATATTATGTTGCTACGGACAATTTACAAAAAGACTCCTACCGTGGGCTATTACCCAGTGACTTAATGGATATTATTGCCCATCACCGATTACATTTTGAGAGTGGAACAGAAACAGGAACTGTATTTCATCTGATGGGTTGTATTTCTCAGTTTGGCAAACTAGGTTTAACTAGCATTGGCAATTCCCCTGAACAAGCAGAAGAAATTCATAATCGGGTTATTCATGTGCTCGACCAAGAAACCAATAATGAAATTAATCATTACTCCCTATTCTCTAACTATGCTTTTCCCATAGCTGAGGATAGTTTTGGTTATTAATTCATTTGTTAAGTCGTTTATTAACAATGGGTCTATTCTGAAATATTTAATCTCCCAGTATTCTATACCGTATGTGGAGATACAGTTATATTGGGAGAAATCAATTATAAATACAAATAAATACAGAGTATTAAATACAGAGTATTAGTGACAATTGTGCTGATATTTCATGAAACCTCGAATTATTGTTTGTGGATTAGGTCGAACTGGTTATAAGATCTTTCGTCTACTGAGACAACAGGGCGCCCTAGTTGTTGGTATTCATCGTAGACCCATTGCAGGGGAAACTACAGGAGATGTGATTATTGGAGAGCTATGTGCAGCTTCTACCCTACAAGCAGCAGGAGTTGAACAGGCACATACTCTAGTAATTGCCACAGCTGATGATGGTATAAATTTATCAGTTATGATGCAAGCTCGGGTACTAAATCCTAATATTCGCATTATTAACCGATTTTATAATACTAATTTAGGAGAACGTTTAGATCATACCCTGATAGATCATCTGAGTATGAGTGTTGTAGGTCTAGCAGCACCCGTATTTACCTTTGCTGCTTTAGGAAATAAAGCTATAGGAGAAATTAAATTATTTGATCAAACCTGGCCAATTCATGAGGAATATATTGATGACAATCATCCATGGCAAGGAAAAAAAATTAGTGACCTATGGGAAGAAAAAACACGAATGCTGATTTATTATTTACCAACCACGGGAAAAATGAATTTGGTATCCGCAGTATTATCAGAACAACGTTTAAAAATGGGCGATCGCCTGATTATTGGTATTCAACCACGGGTCAGTTACACACGCAAATCATGGGCTAGGAAAATAATTAAAATCCTCACCAGTATTAGGCATTTTCAGAAGCATGCCCAATCAGTAATTGCCATGGCAATAGTATTATTTATAATCATTTTAATTGCCACACTTACTTATGTATATGCCAAATTAAATATTTCATTTGTGGATGCCTTATATTTTGCTGTAGGGATGATTACAGGTGCGGGTGGTAATGATAAAGTTGTGGAAGCAGCACCAAACAGCATTAAAGTATTCACAATTGTTATGATGTTAGCAGGAGCAGTGGTATTTGGTCTTTGGTATGCCATGTTAACAGATTTCGTCTTAGGAAGTCGTCTGAAACAATTTTGGGATGCAGCGAGAATTCCTCAAAGACACCATTATATTGTTTGTGGTTTAAGTGGGATTGGGATTAAAATTGTGCAGCAATTAAATGCCAGTGGTAATGAAGTAGTAGTAATTGAAACTGATACTCATAATAAATATGTAAGCACAGCTAGGGGAATGGGCATTCCGGTGATATTAGCGGATGCCAGTTTTCGGACAACCTTACAAACTAGTAATATAGATACAGCAAATGCAGTTTTAGCGGTAACTAATAACGATGCAATCAATTTAGAAATTGCCTTAAAAGCTAAAGGTTTAGCCCCAAAAATTCCCGTAGTGGTGAATTATGCTGACCCTGATTTTGCGGGAATGGCCAAACAAGTATTTGGTTTTGAAGCAGTATTAAGTCCTGCAGAATTAGCAGCGCCAGCATTTGCTGCTGCTGCATTGGGGGGAAGAATTATTGGCAATGGTATTATAGGTGATAACTTATGGGTAGCCTTTGCAACATTGATTAGTCCTAATCACCCCTTTTGTGGTCAGTGGGTAAAGGACGTAGCTAGATATGCGGATTTTGTGCCTTTATATGTAGAAACCAATAATCAAACCCTACATGGTTGGGATTTGTTAGAAACTAATTTAAGTCCGGGGGACATTTTATATTTAACAATTCCAGCCAATCGGTTATATCAGTTATGGCGTGAGGAACAGGAAATGGTGGGTTAGTGCTTGATAAAAATCCCCATTTCCTCAATACCTTAGCCAAAATCCTGAAACCCAATAGAATTCTGGCTAAGTTATGTATTTAAAAATTAACTAGACCATAATAAGTGAGAATCACATAAATTGTCCCAGCTAAAATCAACAGATTTCCTAATATTCCAAAGCCTGATGATAAGACTAGATAAATTGGATGGTAAGGAGGTTGTTGCCATTTCCATAGATAGCTTAGAGGCGCTTTATTTTGGAAATAACCCAAATTCTCTAGTTGTTGACGATAATACTGATCATAACGGGGAAATTGGCTAAAAGGTAATTCTCCCATACTATGTTGGGCAATTACTCTTCGCCGATGATAGGGAACTGTATAATCACCAAAATTACTTTCATATTCCTCACTATTGAGCAGTGCATCAATGAAACCTTGTCTTCCTTTTGTTCCCAAAATTATTGACCAAGCCATGGTTTCTTGTTTACTGTAGACGTTTCTTCCCAACACTCTCTGGATACACATTTCTACGAAGCGATAATTATTGTTCGTGTCGTAGTTCCGTAAACGAAAGGTCTCTGATAACAATAGTCCTCTAATAAAATCTCTGACGCTAATGCTATTGTGTTTTAATTGGGACTCCAGGGTTAACTGACGATTACTCCTCAAAATTTGCTGCTCATTAAAAATTTGCCGATAAGCAGCCCAAATTAATTCATTAACCTCTGGGATAGAAGGAGTCCCTTCCATGGTGTAAACTGGCGGATTTTCATCTCCAGGAATTTCAAAACTTTTCACTCTTTGGTTTTGACTGGATGGAGAATATTGTAGTAAAGGAATGGTCATGTTTATCCTGTGGAATCATTTTGGAGTTTGTAGAGCTGTTCAGGATTTACACAATTTCTATGGATTTGTAATCTATATACTATAATTTAATAATATCTCATTTAATCAGATTCTGTATCCAGAATAGCCAATATCTAAACCCAAAGCTACCGCTCCCCACAATGGAGCATCATCTCCTAAAACCGCTCGCACAATCTCGAAATTCACCTCTGGTAAAGCAGTTTGATGGGCTGTTTTTCTCACAATGGTCCAAAAACTATCCCCTGCTTTTGTAACCCCACCCCCCAAGATAAATCTCTGGGGATTGATCAAGTTAGCCACATTGCCAATACCTACTCCTAAAGCCCAAGCTGCTGTATATAAAACCGATTTTGCTAACTCATCTCCATTTGATGCTGCTAAACTGACTATTTGCCCAGTGATTAAATCCAAATTATTACCTACTAACTTTCGTAGTATATCTCCCTGGACATTCTCACCAGAACTGGTCGATTGTTGTGCCACTTTTTCTAATAATTCTCTGGCATTTTGGGCAATGTAAGGACCCGATGCAAAACGCTCTACACACCCTCTTTTACCACATAAACATACTGGACCCCTAGGGTCTACTACTACATGACCAATTTCCCCCGCCATCCCTCCTGTACCTTGCCAAAGTTGATTATTTAAAATCCATCCTCCGCCTACTCCTGTACTTATGGTAATATAAAACAAACTGTCGTATCCCTGCCCAGAACCAAACCGATGCTCCCCTATGGCAGCCACGTTCGCATCATTGTCTATACTAACTGGAGCTTTATATTCCTCTTCTAATAGCAGTTTCAACGGAATATTTTCCCAACCAGGTACATGATGAGATAGTCTGACTATTCCCGTTTGTGCATCCACTGGTCCACCAAAACTAACTCCTATGGCATCCGCTCTACGATTGTCTAGTACAGCACTGATGAGCGATCGCATGATTTCTAGGTCATTTAATGCGTCCCCATTTTTGGGTGATAACTGACTCTCACGGCGTAACCATTCTCTTGCGTCTGCTTCTACAGTACCTGCGGCCAACTTAGTTCCCCCGAAGTCCAGGGCCAATATTAATGTCATACGTTTTTAACTCCTATGCTCACATAATAATTCAGAATAATCGGAAATTTTCAATTCCATTGACCATGTACAAGTATTGAGAAAAATTATTAAAAATATGCTATATCTCACTCTTGTCTTTTGGCAATGATTCTGTTACCATTATCACTTAATTGCTATACTTCCCACAAAAAGCTAAAATTCGCCTTGCAGTGGATGAGTTATGGACTAAAAACTGCACACAACCCCTAAGTCTCTCCCATGCCAACAATTAGGAATTTTTCTCATTTAAGGATCGCTCATAGTTATGACTAAGAACATACTAATGCGTAAAGGCAAAATATTAAAATATATTAGGTACGACTAATTGCGTATATAGAGGTTATTAAGGGAATTTAAAGTATATTTAAAGTAAATCAAAATTTATTTTAAAAAGTAAAATCAGAGGGAGTATGTCACAATAGATTATTAATAAAATATTGTTAATTCTAGTGGTTAATTTACCAAGTTTATGGAAATCGCCATGATTTGCAAAAATAGTAGTTGTCAACACAATTTTTCCAATGACTAACTTAAAAAAATAATTGCTAAAGGTAACATGAAAAATTTTTTTTGCTCGGACTACTCACGACAAATAGGAGAAGAAATAATTGGTAGTGCAACCAACTACCAAACTTATATTTTAGTAGAATGTCCACCTCCTTGGATATCAGAAGCATTTGGCTCCAAATGGGTACCTAGTAACCTGCAATTGCTACACAGGGAGTTACAAAGTAAGAAACTACCAATTAGATTCTTATTGATTGCCAAGGAAGATTCCCATAAAAATCAAGAAACCACACTGCTGATCTATCATAAACCCCAGGGTTTAACAAAAAGTTATATTAAGCGAGAATTTAGGTTGCCGGATATTGAGTTAGTAGAGGGAGAAGTGAGAAAATGGTTGGCGGGTGAAAACAGTGATTACAAAATACAAAATAAATTTACTAGGGATATTCTTATTTGTACCCATGGCAGTCATGATCAATGTTGTGCTAGGTATGGCAACCCCTTTTATTTTCACGCCCAGAAGACAATTGTGGAGTTGCAATTAGAGGAAGTGAGAATTTGGAGATCTAGTCATATTGGTGGACATCGTTTCGCCCCCACAGCCATAGATTTACCAGAAGCTAGATACTATGGATTATTGGATCAACAGTCTTTACAAGCGATTTTATTTCGTGCTGGAGACATTAAAATCCTAGATAGGGTTTATCGTGGGTGGGGCCTTTTACCACCAGCGTTACAGGTTTTAGAGAGGGAAATAATTTATATTCAGGGATGGGATTGGTTTAATAACAAGGTGTCAGGAAGAGTGTTAGAACAGAGTATGGACAATAATACAATATTAGCAGAGCTAAGTTATGAAAATTCTGCTGGTTGTTTATATACTCTTCAAGCCAAACTTATCAAAGATACGGTCAAAACCCGAATCCTAAAAACTTCTTGTCATGCAACAGAAGAGTCATTAGTTGTTAAGTATGCTATTGACAACCTCTATGCTAAGTCCACAGAGGTTGTATCTGCGATTTAGAGCTTTTCAAAAATTTGTGAAAAAGTTAGTTCTCTAATTGTAACAGCGCTTGCACACGGGACTGGGTTGATGGATGACTAGAGAATAAATTAGCCAAAAACTGTCCAGAAATGGGATTAATAATCAATAATGGTTCAAAAGCTGGATTAGCATCTAAAGGTGTTTCTCTAGCAGCTGCTTCTAGTCTTTGTAAAGCTCGAGCTAAAGCTCTGGGATTTCCTGTTATTTTAGCAGCACCAGCATCAGCGGAAAATTCTCTGGTGCGAGAAATTGCCAACTGTATAATTGTTGCTGCTAGGGGTGCCAACATAACTGTCAATAACACTCCCAAGGGATTTCCTCCCCTGTTGTTGTCCCTTGAACCACCGCCAAACCAAAGACTATAACTCAACATTTGTGCCAGGAAGGAAATTGCACCAGCAACCGTAGCAGCTACAGCTTGAGTTAGAGTATCCCTATTAACTATGTGGGTAAGCTCATGGGCAATTACTCCTTCTAATTCCTCTTCTGGTAAAATATTTAAAATCCCTTCTGTTACTGCAACTGCTGCATGCTCTGGATCTCTACCAGTAGCAAAGGCATTAGCAGTATAAGTAGGTACAATATACAACTTAGGCATAGGCATATTGGCGCGGCTTGATAATTTTGCCACCATACGATGAAGAACGGGTAACTGGGCTTCACTCACTGGCTGAGCATTATATACCGCTAAGGCAATCTTATCTGACTGATACCAGGAAAATAGGTTGGTAATTGCTGCTAAACCGATCCCTAGGACTAGTCCACCACTACCACCTATAATCCAATAACTAATAGCAATTAATAATCCACTTAGAGCTGCTAATAGAGCAAGAGTCTTGAATTGATTTCCCATAGTTTGATCTCCCAGTTGTACAATAAAGTTTATATGTGTAGTAACCTCACATAACCAATAGGATAAAACCAATAACTGGCTGTAATTTAATTTTATCCCATGGCAACATAATGTACAATGATGAAAACCTCTCCTCAAAGTACGGATTTCTCAATCTCAATGAGAATGCTATGTTACAAAATCTTACTATCCGTCAATTATTAGCCATTAGTTTAGGTGCGATCGCCGGTGCTTTAATTCGTTACTATCTAACCTTTTGGTTGACGCTGAAATTGGGGACAAATTTTCCCTATGGGACATTCTTTATTAATCTTAGTGGTTGTGCAGCAATGGGGTTTTTTACCGGTTGGATGGGACAAAAAACCATAGTTCCGCAGGAAGTAAGGTTAATGATCTCCACGGGCTTTTTAGGCGCATATACAACTTTTTCTACATATAGTTTAGAGTCCCTAGCCTTAGTTCAGGGGGGAGATTTTTTCAAGGCCATTTTTTATTGGTTAGGTAGTGCAGTTTTAGGGGTTACTAGCTTATACTTGGGTATAGCATTTGCTCGTTATTTACTGTAGTATGGAATCCGAGACCTGATGGAAATAAAATAAAGAGAAAATTTCCAGGATGAACTATGGGCGTCTTTGTACTAATTTTTAATGCTGGCACAGATAATGAAGGAATTCATTCCATTTTAGTGGGTAATCGTAATACAATTATGATGTTTGAATCACAAGACGATGCAACTCGCTTCGCTTTGATGTTAGAAGCCCAGGATTTCCCCATGGCTAAAGTTGAAGAGATGGATCAACAGGAGATCGAGGAATTTTGTCAACAGTATGGCTTTGACTGGCAATTTGTACCGCAAGATAGCACTGTTTTGATTACCCCTCCAGAAAAAAATGTAGAGAAAACAGATTGGGAACAGGGTAATTCCAGTGAAAAGACCAAGGAGGAACAACAGGAAATCTCTAGTTCTGAACTAGATAGTATTCGTCGGCGATTGGAAGGGTTATTATAGACAATTTACAATTATGGCGATCGCATCTTTTTTCTCAAGACTTTAAATAATGCGATCGCCTGACCTAGGCTAGAAAAAGGGTTTGACTAGGCTCCCACAGACTCTTTGGCAGCATATAACACTTCCGCCGAGATATCTTTAAATCCTCGTTCACGGGCAAATTTTTCCGTATTCCGTTTCACCTTACCTCGGACAAAACCGGGAATCTTATTTAATTCGGCCAACCCGTCTTTTGTCCAATTTAAATCAGATTCTGCAGAAATTCCCTTAGTAATTACCTCCTTAGTATCATGACCACCGAAAATTTCTAACAGGTGATCTTCCATTCCCAGGGTGAAGGAGTTATAAATTAAATCAGTCAGTTGATTTGTCCCTTCATAACCCATAAATGGTTTGTAACCTATAGGAAAGTTTTGTACGTGAATAGGAGCTGCAATAACTCCACAGGGAATATTTAAGCGTTTACCTACGTGGCGTTCCATTTGAGTGCCAAAAATTGCTGCAGGTTCCACCCGGGCGATCGCATCTCCGATGGATCCGTGGTCATCTGTAATGAGAACCTCATCACAATATTCACTAACCTGTGCTTTAAACCAGTCAGCATCGTATTTACAATAAGTGCCCGACCAGACCACATGAATACCCATTTCCCTGGAAAGAATTTTGGTCATTGCTGCTGCGTGGGTACTATCACCGAAAACCACCGCCTTTTTACCGGTTAAATTCTGACAGTCAATAGAGCGAGAAAACCAAGCAGCTTGGGATACATACAGAGTTTGTTCGTTGATGAATTCTTCATAATCAACATTGGCACCTTGTTGATTAATTATTTGTTGAATTTGACGAATACATCTAGCAGTTTCCACCACACCCATAGGAGTAATATCCACATAGGGGGTGGCAAATTCTTCCTGTAAGTAATTAGCAGTTAATAGACCCAATTCCCGATAGGGAATCAAGTTAAACCAGGCCTTTGGCAGATTCTTCAACTCATGGACTGAAGCTCCTTCAGGAATAACTGCATTTACCTCAATACCCAAATCAGCCATTAATTTTTTCAACTCGGTGCAATCATGATTATTATGAAATCCCAAAGTAGAAATACCAATAATATTCACCGACGGTCTTTCAGTTTTACCACTTGGCAATTCCTCTTTTTTCCGAGCTTTTTCTATGTAATATTTAACAATTTGATGTAAGGTTCTGTCCGCTGCTTGTAGCTCATTTACACGATAATGATTAACATCTGCTAACAACACATCCCCTTTAGCATCCATTTGAGCACGGTCTACAAAGTTTTGTAGATCCTCCTGCAAAATACTAGAAGTGCAAGTAGGAGTCAAAACTATTAAATCCGGGTGTTCTTCCGCATCCTTACGAGTGATATTTTCTACTACTTTCTCCTGAGAACCGCGAGCCAAAACATTCCGGTCTACAATGCTAGCTGTAACCGGTGTAAAATCACGTTCTCTGGATAACATAGAACGCATAACATTAAAATAATCATCACCCAAGGGAGCATGCATAATCGCATGAACATTTTTAAAAGAACTAGCTACTCTTAGGGTGCCAATGTGGGCAGGTCCTGCATACATCCAGTAAGCTAATTTCATTCAGTCTTCTCCTGTAACAAGTTAAAGAACCTAAACCAACCTATAATCCAAGCTCAATCGGGTGGTAAGTAGGTACTAGGATCGTTTATTAAATTGGTTCTATCTTCTCAAACTCAAGCTCGAGAAACAAATAAGATTTATTACGATGGAACTGGGTATCCGCTGATAAATCAGCGGAGCATCAAAAAATGTAACTAGAATGTAAAATTATTGTTAAAGAATCAAACTTGTATTGGAATCGAAGACAGGAGATCTTGCCATGTTTGGATTTATCAAAAATTTAATTGCGGGCATTTTGAGCTTTATTAGTGGAATATTTGGCAAAAAGGACGAATATTACTTAGAGCTTAAAGAAGAAAATGAACCAACCACAGTAGTACAAGTAGCACCAGTAGTTAAGGTAGAATCGGTTGTAACACCCAAGGTAGAATCGATTCCAGCACCGGTGGAAAAACCAGTAGTAGCAAAGGAAACTACCTTTGCACCCCAATACCTGCTCACCCTAACTTCCCGAGCACGTCGTCGTCCTGGTGCCAACATGAGTGGTTTTATGGACATGGCCCGTGAAGCTAAGGTTCCCAGTTAGTAAGCTGGTAGTAAGCTTGGGGTCAACAGTTGAATCTTTGCTGCTATGACCCCACTGCTTCTAATCAGAACGCCTGCACTCAATTTTTCCCATCTACTCCATCTATAGGTCTAGCTAAAAAGCTATAATACACATTGGCAACCATGAAAACTATATTTCACTTAGCATTTCCCATTGGTGATATTTCTCAAACTAAAGGCTTTTATATTGATGGATTAGGCTGCATAGCTGGTCGAGAAAACCCCCATGCTTTAATCCTTAATCTTTATGGACATCAACTAGTAGCACATATCACTAAAGAACCCTTAACACCTCAAAAGGCCATTTATCCTAGGCATTTTGGTTTAGTGTTTATCCAAGAAGAAGATTGGCAAGAACTCCTAGAACGTGCCAAAACTAAAGAGTTGAATTTTAGAGAAGAACCAAAAAATCGCTTTGTCGGTTCTCCCCTAGAACACCGAACTTTTTTCTTGGAAGACCCATTCTATAACATCATGGAGTTTAAACACTACCGCTACCCGGAAGCAATCTTCGGTAGTTCTCAATATACAGGTATAGGTGACACTTAGGCGACACTTAATGCGGAGCATTTTTAGGTGGTGGTTAACGGTTTATCCTGAAATAGGTTAAAATAGGAGCAATAACAGCAAAAAAGGGAACTTGGCATGTTAGCAGAATACCAACGACACACTCAAGAACGGGGAGAATTAGGTATACCCCCATTACCACTAAATGTGGAGCAAACATCTCAACTATGTGAATTACTTAAAAATCCCCCTGCAGGAAAAGAAGAGCTATTATTACATTTATTACGGGACCGCATTCCCCCAGGAGTAGACCAATCAGCTTATATTAAAGCTGGTTTCCTCACCGCTGTTGCTAAACAAGAAATTACCAGTCCTTTAATTTCTCCTCTCACCGCAGTAGAACTGCTGGGAACCATGGTAGGAGGTTATAACGTACAGTCATTAATTAACTTGCTCTCCTCACCAGTAGCTGAAGCTGCAACAACGGCTCTAAGTAAAATTCTACTTGTATATGACTCATTCAATGATGTATTAGAACTTTCCCAGACTAATTCCTATGCTAAACAGGTCATAGACTCCTGGTCCGCAGGAGAATGGTTCACCTCCCGTCCTACCCTAGCAGACCAAATTACGGTTACGGTTTTCAAGGTTCCAGGAGAAACCAACACTGATGATTTATCACCCGCTACCCACGCCACAACCCGTCCTGATATTCCCCTGCACGCCTTAGCAATGTTGGAAACCAGACAACCAGGAAGCTTGGAAACTATCGCCCAACTTAAACAAACAGGATATCCCATAGCATACGTCGGAGATGTGGTGGGTACAGGTTCATCACGTAAATCGGCAATCAACTCCGTATTATGGCATATAGGCAATGATATTCCCTTTGTTCCTAACAAAAGAGCAGGTGGTTATATTTTAGGCGGTGCGATCGCCCCTATCTTTTTCAACACAGCTGAGGATGCGGGTGCACTACCAATCCAGTGTGATGTTACTCAAATGGAAACGGGTGACATTATTACCATTCACCCTTACCAGGGTGAAATCACCAAAGAGGGAAAAATCATTGCCACCTTCAATTTAAAACCGGACACGATTTTAGATGAAGTTCGCGCTGGTGGAAGAATACCTCTGTTGATTGGACGCACTCTCACGGACAAGACAAGACAAGCATTAAGTTTAGCGCCCAGTGATTTATTTATTCGTCCCCAACTACCAAAAGATACGGGTAAGGGTTACACCCTAGCGCAAAAAATGGTTGGTAGAGCTTGTGGTCTCCCAGGTGTGCGACCAGGTACTTCCTGTGAACCAATTATGACCACAGTTGGTTCCCAAGATACCACAGGACCAATGACCAGGGATGAATTGAAAGAACTTGCTTGTTTAGGTTTCAGTGCGGATCTGGTAATGCAAAGTTTTTGCCACACCGCAGCATACCCTAAACCAGTAGATGTGAAAACCCATCAAGAACTACCAGACTTTTTTGCATCCCGTGGAGGTGTAGCTCTTCGTCCAGGAGATGGGATTATTCACTCCTGGTTGAACCGGATGTTATTACCAGACACGGTGGGAACCGGTGGAGACTCCCACACTCGTTTTCCTTTGGGCATATCTTTCCCCGCTGGTTCAGGACTGGTTGCATTTGCAGGTGCTTTGGGTGTAATGCCTTTAGATATGCCTGAATCAGTTTTGGTCAGATTTAAAGGAGAATTACAACCAGGAGTAACTCTGAGGGATATTGTTAATGCTATTCCCTACGTTGCTATCCAGAAGGGACTATTAACCGTGGAGAAGAAGAACAAGAAAAATATCTTCTCCGGTAGAATTATGGAAATTGAAGGATTACCAGATTTAAAAGTCGAGCAGGCTTTTGAATTGACCGACGCTTCAGCAGAACGCTCTTGTGCTGGTTGTACTATTAAACTAAGTGAAGAAACAATTGCTGAATACTTACGTTCCAATATTGCCCTGTTAAAAAATATGGTAGCCAGAGGTTATGGTGATGGGCGCACCATTATGAGACGAGTGGCAAAAATGGAAGCATGGTTGGCTAACCCCATACTTTTGACAGCAGATCCAAATGCAGAATATGCAGAAGTGATTGAAATTAATTTAAACGACATCAAGGAACCTATTGTCGCAGCCCCTAACGATCCTGACAATGTTAAGTTATTATCGGCAGTTGCTAATGATCCAGTGCAGGAAGTATTTGTGGGCTCTTGTATGACCAATATTGGACATTATCGCGCCACCGCCAAGGTCTTGGAAGGTGCAGGCCAAGTAAAAGCAAGACTGTGGATAGCACCACCAACCAGAATGGATGAGTATCAATTAAAGCAAGAAAAGGTATATGATGTTTTTGTCAATGCCCATGCCAGAACCGAAGTTCCTGGATGTAGCCTATGTATGGGAAATCAAGCAAGAGTAGAAGATAATACAACTGTATTTTCTACATCAACCCGCAATTTTAATAATCGCATGGGTAATGGTGCACAAGTATATTTGGGTTCGGCAGAGTTGGCAGCAGTTTGTGCTTTATTGGGACGTATTCCCACAGTGGAGGAATATATGTCCGTTGTGGTTGAAAAAATTAACCCCTTTGCCGATAACTTGTATCGCTACTTGAATTTCGATCAAATTACCGGTTTTGAAGATCAAGGTAGGGTCATTAGCAAGGAACAGCAGGCAACTTTGATTTGATGCGGTCACCGACGTTCTACGTCGGTGATTATTGACAAAATTATTTAAGAGTATTAGTATGTCCTTATACAACTAATCAGAAATACTGATGAATTTTTACGGCAAAAATTTGCCAGGTTTGTTATTATTCATAATAAGTCAAAAGATTCGGTGCATCCGATCAGTAAGTGTGGCCTGCTGGTTTATTCAAAATTATAGATTGTTGATCACAGAGAGTTATGGTTGTAAATTTTGCCCGGACTACTGCTGGTACAGAATACCTAAGACGAGTCTTCCAAAGACTTGATAAACAAAGTTGTCCCCAATTGTTCAACTTCCATGCGCACACGGTATTTTCTGATGGTAAATTGCACCCCCATATACTTATGGAACAGGCGATCGCCATTGGGTTAAAGGGCTTAGCCATTACAGATCATCATAGCGTTGAAGGATATGAGAAAGCAAAAAATTGGCTAGAAGAATGGCAATGCCATCATCCTTTTAGTCCCGCACCCCATCTATGGAGTGGGGTAGAAATTAATGCTGAACTATTGGATGTAGAAGTACACATTTTAAGTTATAGCTTTGAAGTGGAACACCATCGCATGAAACCCTATTTACAGCGAGAAGCAGCTATAGGAGAAGAATATAATGCATTAAATGTCATTGCGGCTGTTCACGACGCTGGAGGAATAGCTGTGCTTGCCCATCCAGCCCGCTACAAGAAATCGCACTTTGAATTAATACCCAAAGCGGCTGAGTGTGGTATTGATGGAGTAGAATCTTTTTATGCTTACAAAAATCCCACCCCCTGGGAACCGTGTCCTAAACTAACTGCTGAGGTACAAATGTTGGCAGAGGAGTATGGACTAATGAGCACCTGTGGAACAGATACACATGGATTAAGTTTATTGCAACGTTTGTAATTTAAATTTAGGAAGAAATTGTTAAAATCTGATTTAGAAATTGCCATTGATATAAAAAAATGGTACAAATGGTAGTACAAAAGAAAACCCTGATAAATTAAACACTGGGATATTCTGCAATGATTACAGCAACAGCTAATAGCAAGTTCGACTTTGAAGATGAAAAATTTAATGCCCCACCCTCCCAAGTTCTCCCTTGGTGTCAAATGATCAATCCTCGCTACGGAGAGGACGGGTTGCAAAGTTATGGTTTGGCTATTAAACAAGATAATGCCCAAGCTGTAGGTTTCAAACCGGATGATAATTGGCAAGAGATAGAATACGAATTTGGATCCGGGGATGTGGATACGGTCTACATTACTACCACTCCCAGGTTGGTGATTATCCGTAGGGGACCTTTGTCAGTGCAGGACCGAGAAACAAAAATTAGGTTAGGTACTTTCAAAGACTACAAAGATGATTTTTTAGCTAATAAACTTAAATTTAAAATCTATACTCGCCATCTGATTTTTCTAGTTGGCGAAAATAAAAAGTTTTTACACCATTCACCTTTACAATTGACCCTGAGTGGTGTGTCAGGTGCTAGTTTTGGTAAAAGTTATTCCGAATATCAACAAGGTAAACTCTCGGGAGGTTTTGCAGGAGAACTAGAAAAAGCTTATGCTGGATTTCAAAAGAAATCCTTAGTTTCTAAAGGGTCTTTGTTTCACGCCCATGGGATTTTTTGCCCCATCATTGAGTGTGAAGAAAGAGGTGTGGAACCAAATATTATTCCAGTCGCTTGTACGGTGGATTATAAACATCCTACCCCTTCTACCTTGACTGATTATATGATTGCTTCAGATTCCCCAGAATCCCAAATCATTTGTCGCACTTTTGAGGAACATAAAGAATTCGGTAAGGAAGCAATAAAACCGGAAATTTCTAAGGGAGAAGTTCCCGGTGTTACCAGCTCCTATGTTTACGCCGATGATGAGGATTTTGCCTATCCTCCCTATTAAGTTAATTCCCTTTGTTGACTTTTGGACACGGACGATCGCCAGCTTTTGTCTCTTCCTTGAGCAGTAAGTAGTATAATGTACCGTTAGTACCCGTAACTCCAGCGCGATCGCCTGCTACTTTCCCAGTTCCCATAAAGTAGTCTACTCGACCAGGTCCTTTAATCGCACTACCTGTGTCTTGGTCTAGGACAAATCTGTCCACCCGGCGGTTTTCCATTCTGTTGTTACCCACAACAAAGGGAAAAGAGGTATTAATCAACGCTAATGCGCCTGGGGGCATGAGGGACTTATCTGTAGCAATAGAACGCTCTGCAGTTACGGGAACGCTCAGACTACCTGTAGCTGGATTGCCATTGGTTTCTCTAAAAAACACAAACCTTTCCCAGCGGGGTAAGTAGTTATCCATTTCTAGGGGATTAGCACGGAAATAACTGAGTAATTGTGGCATACTACCACCAGTTAGTTTGCCATCTTTTACCAGTTCCCTACCTATACTCGTCCAAGGATAGTCCGTACCCCCCGCAAAACCTATGGAGGTTCTTGTTCCATCAGGTAGTCTAATTTGGGCAGATCCTTGAATTTGAATGATGTATGGATCCAGGCGATCGCTAAACCACAGTAGTTCCAATCCGTTTAATTTGCCCTTACCCCCTTGTAAACCATCTTTACCCTCCAAGTCAACCCTTTTAGGATGGGGTTTTGTCCATTGTTTAAAATCTGGTGGAACCCTGTATATGGGATATTGATATATAGCTGTGCGTTCCCGACTAGCTACATATTCAGGTTCGTAATAAGCAGTAAATTTTACCGTACCATTGCCATCGTTACCTATAGACTGGTAGAAGACGAACTCGCGGTTCACAGCTGCTTGTAACTCTGCTGCTGACCGGGAATTTACAACCAGTTCCCTAAAACGTAATAAACTGCGACGCACCCTGTCTAAACTAATTTCCTTAATGGGATAGTTGGCGTATGCTTGAACTGCTCTATTAGTTATTAGATAATTTAAACTCAGATCAATAGCATTTAATAAAGCCTGGCGATCGCCATTTTTTCCCCATAGTTGTTCATCCCAACCTAGGCATTTTTGAGAATTGCAGGCGCTTTCTGATGTGATTAGTTGTAGCGGTGGGACAACCGGAGGGGGAGTATTTACCTCTGGAGTATTGATCACAGGGACCTGTATGGGTATTGGTTTTGGACTCGGTGTGTTTTGAGCCACAACTGAAACTACGGGACTTGCGAGAGTAATTCCCAGACCCAAGAAAAAGAAACCAAGAGTTTTGATGATCATTTTTGCTGTGTGTACACCAGGAACAAAGTAATTATTACCAGTACCAATATAGCACTCCTTGGAAGTTGGTATATGATTTCCACAGATGGTAAGAATTATAATTGAGTAAGGGACCTAAAAGATGGAATATTTCGCAGCTTCTTTAAATATTCCCATCCTCTTTGGGGGTAAACTTTGCGATTCAACAATTTACTCATCCAGTTTGCCACCTTTGGTCCATTCCATAAACCCCCATCTTCAGGTGGTAATTGTAAAGTTTGCTGCAAAAGCTGTAATTGTTGATTATTCAATAATCTTGCTGTCCCTTTGTTATTTCTTCTGAGATCCCCTAGAATCTCCGTCCCATAAAGGTTGTAACTACGAACCAACTCATAAATCCATGGCACACCATATCCCGTTATTGCAGACACTTCTGCGGTGGTTTTTCCTGACGCTAATAACCATATAGTTTGATAATGAGTGCTTTCAATCTTATTTTGTGATTGCTGATAACGATTTTCCAGCTCTTGAACGGTCAAGTGAGGCTCAATCACAATACACTTTGGCATATCCCCTCCTAGCAAACCCTAGCAAATTAAAGATGTGTTATTCCTGTAGTCACAAGCTACAGTTTAAAAACTGCTGGAGGAGATTTAGGGGAGATATGGTGGAGAAATCGGGGAGAATATCATGGTTTCCTGACAATTATCTCCCTTGACCTTTAGCCAAAGGAGCCCCAAGATTTTTATCTTAAACCGCGTTTCGGTCAACCAAAAAGTCTAAATCGTGAGAGTTTGCTTTCAATAGCAACAGTCAAGAATTGCTTAATCTCATCTGCATCAGCAAATTCTGCTATATGCTCCGCACTTAAATCAAAGGGAAATTGTCCCTCTAATTCTGGACGATGGACATGTACGAACATAATTTGTTCCGTTCGCTTGTGTTCAAACGCGTAACCTATTTCTATACAAACATTGGGACTGGGAATTAACTCAGAGAAATCTTTCCCCTCAATGCTAGTAATTGGTGTGGTATCAGCAATGAATAACAGACTTTTACGGATCTTCCGCATAATTGTGCGGTTTAATCTTAAAGGTTTATTTCTTGACCGGGATGATTCTATCAGTGTTAAGGGCACGCGGGACTTACTATTTAGGGTTGTTATGGTTTCCTGTAGGTTCTCCCTGAATAGGTCACTGGACCTTGCATACTCGGTTTGAAAAGAGAAAAAAATAGTTGGTTCCAACTGTGATAACAAACTTTGTTTTGTCAAGTAAATTTCATGACTAATCAAATCAACGTTAGCCACAGAATAACCACCACTACCCTCAATATAAAATTCTATGGAATCACCTTCCAAATAGTGTTTAAACCAGGTTGCTGTTCTTACCTGGTCAGCATCCTCCAAAAAATCAGCCCGCAAACCAGACTTGAGCAAACTCTTCTTACTCAGACGAATGTCTGGAGGTCGTTTTTCCAACTCTGTAATTGGTTCATAATCCCGTATATACCATGCTCTGAGCGCAATTATTGACATAAACCGCTGTTGACATTATTGAAACTCCCTGCGATCGCTAATTATATCACAAAAATAGGAGAAAATCAGTACAAAATTACCATCAGTAAAAAGTTATATCCACACAGCGCAACACCCAACATCTACCGACTTGGTGACTCCCCACTTTTGCTGATCCTATCCAGGGATGTGCCTGCTTTCACCACCTTGAGCTACTAAGGAATGAATACTGGTCACACTACCCCCTGTGTTACTAACTTGAGGGAATACAAGCACTCGCGTTGGGTGTTGTGGTGTTCAGACGAGACAGATTGTAATTCAACAGCGTTTTCAACCTCTTACTACTTTTTGACTCTAACTCTAGCTGTTCGATCTGCCAGGGAAGCCTCTTTTTTGGCTTCAACTATAGAATAACACCTTCAAATTAGAGTTACCAGAGATTTGCCATTTTTGTAACAAAACGTAATATTCTTCAATTCCTCGACCGAATTTGGTTGCGTATACCCATGAGAATTTTCCCGAGATGGTTTTCTCCTGTCTTATCAGCACCACAACCCCAGAAATAATCTACGGGTGAGTTTTCTACTAATGTTTCATCTCCCGTTCCTAACAAAACCTCCTGGATTTCCTGATGGCTGAGAAATTTCTGCCAAACTGCTGTTTTCATCACATCAATTTTAATCAAATTCCAGTCTGGACGTGATTTACGTGTTTCACATCTTCCTAAAGCAGCAGCTATTTCAGGAGTAGGAGCACTGCGAATTAGAGGTATAATGACATTGTCCTGGGTGTGAACAAACTTTTGCGACTGATAATAATGTTCAACAGTTGCCCAGTAAACACCCTCAATTTCAATCGGATGGGGGGAAAAGTTGGAGAAACAGCCATAAGGTTCACAAACTTTGTAAAAATAAATAGTCATTTGAAAATCGCTCCAAGCTGTTATTGACAAGTATTGACACGTAGCATTAATATATTACACCTAATCACACCCATAGCTACTCTCCAAAAAACTGAACTCATTCCCCACGCTTATATTTTGTCAGCTACTTGCTATACCTTCCCCATTCCTGTACAATCTTTCAAAAGTCAGTTGCAAGATGTCTATTAAAAATACGATAGTTATGGGCAATAATACTTGGGAAAAAACAACCTGGGAATGGGAATTATATTTGTTCAATCAGCGAATACAACAATGGTTAGAATACCAATATTCTCAACTTTTTAAAAACATCCCAGAAAATTCAAGATTCTCCATTAGTGAACAAATCCTGCAAATTCTACAGGTATTATTTTGGCTGATATTGGTTTTATTATTGGGTTGGGTAATTTGGCGTTTATGGCAAGAATTTTACCCGGAAATATATACCTGGTGGAAAAACCTCAGTTCCACCTTTGGTCATCCCTGGGTCCCTGATTCTCCTCCTCAGCTCTCCAGCAATTTCCTATTGGCTAAATCTCAAGAGTTTTACCACCAGGGTGACTATCAAAAAGCCTGTCAGTTCCTATATTTTTCCATGCTCCAACAATTGCACGAAAGAGCGATCGCCCTTCAACAACCAAGTCGCACCGATGGAGAATATTTACAACTACTCCTGGGCACTGTTGCTTCCATTCAACCCTATGAGACTTTAATTACTACTCATGAGCAGTTATGCTTTAGTAACCACAAGGTTTCATCTGAAAATTATCAACACTGTCTTCAGTCCTATCAAGAATTATTCAACTCCCCTTAATTATGCTCCCCCCTAAACGTCGACTTTATCTAAGTGCGATCGCCTTGGTAATGGTGATCTTGGCTATTTTCAGCTTTACTCCTAGTCAGAATATCAAAAATGGTTCTAGTTATAATCGCGGGCCAGAAGGCTATGCTGGTTGGTATGCTTTTATGCAAAATCAAGGGGTAAAGATCCAGCGATGGCAAAAGCCTTTTGTAGAAATTGAGTCAGAAACCAAACCAGTAACCTTGATTCAGGTCAATCCTGAATTAGTGCCAATCAACCTAAATTCGGTAGAAGGCAATTTTGAAGCTCAACAAATTAAATGGATAGGACAAGGTAACACATTAGTTATTCTAGGGATCAAACAACCATCAACAGCAGCAGAATTTACTACCTATCAAGAATCACCCTTGGGTAGAGTCAAGATTGACACTAGCAGAAGATATGTTGAACCCACCAAGGAAGAAGTTTTATTAGGAGATCGTTTTGGTGCTGTGGTTTGGCAGTGGAAATCTGGTAAAGGAAAAGTAATATTTGCCACTACTATCCATCTCGCTGCCAATGCTTACCAGGATGAGGCCAACTTTAGATACTTAGCAAAATTAGTTACTGATAATAGTGAAAAGGTTCTTATAGATGAATATATTCATGGATATAAAGATATTAATCAAGACACTAATTATCAGAGTAAACAAGGAAATTTATTAGATTACTTCGCCAAGACTCCATTATTTCCAATGCTATTACAATTAAGTGTGGTATTAATATTATTAATTTGGTCTGGCAATCGTCGTTTTGGTAGAGCTATCAAGTTAGACCTACCCATTACAGAAAACAGTCAGGCTTATATTCAAGCATTAGCAGCAGTTTTACGCAAAGCCCAATCTAGTGATTTTGTTTTAGAAATGATTGGCAAAGAAGAGCAGTTGCAACTACAAAAGGTATTAGGAATGGGAAACACACCAGCAAACCAAGAGGATTTAATTAAAACTTGGCAACAACAAACTGGTAAAAGTCCAGCGGAGCTAGAAGAATTACTAAAACTACAGACCAGCAAACACCGTATTAGTGAAAAGAACCTGTTAAACTGGTTAGCTAAATGGCAAAGTCTACGGAAAAATCAATCCCTTATCTAAATTTACTTATAAAACAAAATTAAACACATGAGCATAACACATTCATCCGTAATTAACCTGGGAAAAGAAGTAAACAAGGTTATTGTGGGACAATCAGGTTTAATCAAGCAATGTTTAATTGCATTCCTAGCAGGTGGTCACATAATTTTAGAGGGAGTTCCCGGAACTGGAAAAACTTTGCTGGTTAAAGTTTTGGCACAACTGATTCAAGGAGAGTTCAAAAGAATTCAACTAACACCAGACGTGTTGCCATCGGATATTACGGGTACGAATATTTTTGATTTAAACACCCGCAACTTCTATTTGAGGAAAGGTCCAGTTTTTACAGAAATTTTACTTGCTGATGAAATTAACCGTACCCCTCCCAAAACCCAAGCTGCATTACTAGAAGCAATGGAAGAATTACAGGTGACCCTAGATGGTGAAAGTTTGCCATTACCCGATTTATTTTGGGTAGTTGCTACCCAAAACCCCCTAGAATTTCAAGGAACCTATCCCCTACCAGAAGCCCAATTAGATCGGTTTCTATTTAAACTAGTGGTAGATTACCCAGATCAAACAGCAGAAAAACAAATGTTGTTTAATCGTCAATCTGGTTTTACAGGAAAAAGATTAGATATTTCTCATTTAAATCCAGTTACCACTGTAGATAATATACTACAAGCTAGACAAGCTGTGAAACAGGTGAATGTAGCCGAAGCTATAGTGGACTATATTCTGGAACTAGTGAGTAAGACCCGTAAACATCCCGATTTAGCCCTGGGCGCATCTCCCCGTGCTGCTGGAGCTTGGTTACAAACATCTCAAGCATGCGCTTGGGTTGCTGGTAGAGATTTTGTCACCCCCGATGATGTGAAAGCAGTTGCTGCTCCCCTATTGCGTCACCGTTTGATTTTAAACCCAGAAGCAATGTTAGATGGCTCAAAAATCGATTCGGTCATAACCACTGTAATTAATCAGGTTCCCGTTCCTAGATAGTATGATTCCAGCTAAAAAAGTTTATTTCTTATTGGGTTTAGGAATAGTGATTTCACCCATCTTATCAGTGATTGTGGGTATTTACCAGAGTATTACCTTTACCCTGTTATTTGATTTGGTGGTCATGGGACTGATGGTGATTGACTGCTTCAATATCAGAAGACATCGGGTGAAAATTAGTCGTCAACTACCTCTACGTTTATCTATTGGACGTGACAATTTAGTAATATTGAATGTAGAGTCTGGGAATGTCAATAGTGCTATTCAAATTCGTGATTACTATCCCACAGAATTTCCCGTATCCACATCTAACCTCACAGTTAACCTTCCCCCAAATCATACTCAGGAAGTAAAATACACCATTAGACCCAATCAACGGGGAGAATTTTGGTGGGGAAATATTCAAGTTCGACAGTTGGGAAATTGGGCTCTAGGGTGGGACAATTGGCAAATTCCCCAAAAAACTATGGTTAAGGTATATCCTGATTTGTTAGGACTCAGATCCCTCGCTATTCGTTTAACCCTACAATCTTCTGGATCTATCACTAAATTGCGTCAACAGGGAATGGGAACGGAATTTGCTGAACTCCGTAATTACTGCATGGGGGATGACCTGCGGTTAATTGATTGGAAAGCCACAGCTAGACGTGCTTATGGAAATATGAGTCCCCTAGTAAGAGTTCTGGATCCAGAACAGGAACAAACCTTGCTTATATTACTAGATCGTGGTAGATTAATGACAGCTAATGTACAAGGGTTAAAACGATATGATTGGGGTTTAAATACCACATTGTCTTTGGCATTAGCAGGATTACATAGGGGCGATCGCGTAGGGGTGGGGCTATTTGACTCCCAGGTGCACACCTGGATACCTCCGGAACGAGGACAAAATCACCTCAATCGACTTATAGACAGACTTACACCTATTGAACCAGTATTAGTGGAGTCTGATTATTTAAATGCCATTACCTACGTAGTAAAACAACAGACTCGTAGATGTCTAGTAGTGTTAATTACTGATTTAGTCGATGTTACTGCTTCCCGTGAACTACTAGTAGCGCTATGTAAACTAGTGCCTCGATATCTACCTTTTTGTGTAACACTCAGGGATCCTGGGATTGATAAAATAGCCCATACTTTTAGTCAAGACTTAACACAGGCTTATAATCGAGCTGTTTCTTTAGACTTAATATCACAAAGAGAAATTGCTTTTGCCCAGTTGAAACAACAGGGGGTTTTAGTGCTGGATGCACCAGCAAATCAAATTTCCGAGCAGTTGGTGGAAAGGTACTTACAAATCAAAGCCAAAAATCAGATTTGACCTCTGGAATTACCGCTCCCTAACCAGTTCTCATGAAAGCGTATATAGAAATTGCTAATGTAGACATTACTAATCTAGAAATTACTAATTAGCAATTCAAACAATTCACCTCGACAATCACCTTTAGAATTAATATTCCGTCTAGCTTTCACTCGCCTAATATTATAACCTTGATAAAGGTCATCAAAAAAAGTATTTTCATGATTAAAATTTTTAACATCTGAATTGCTCAAGATAAAATAATGTCCATTGATATGTATTTGATCGCAAAAATTTTTAAGTCTAAGTTGATCTTGGTCATTGAAATTTTCCAAAGAGTAGGATGTAAATGCCGAAGTATCATTAATCGGTTTATAAGGAGGATCCAAATAAAATAGGGTCGGTTGTTGGGCATATCTTATAGTTTCTGTAAAATCCCCTTGAAAAATTTTAACATTTTGTAAATGGTAATGGACCGAAACAATATTATCTACATTACAAATTTTAGGTTCTTTATACTTGCCAAAAGGTACATTAAACTTACCTTTTTTATTAACTCGATATAAACCATTAAAACAAGTTTTATTTAAAAACAGCATTAGAGCAGTTTTATTAACTGGAGAAAATTCACTATCCTCTTGATTAAACTCATCTCTTTTGGCTAAGTAAAATTGTTGTTTATTCTCAAGTGAGGTGAGATTATAATAAGTTTTTTCAATTTCTGCCAGCACTAAAACTAATTTCCTGTAATCCTCCTTTATTAGCTTGTAGGTACTTATTAAATTTGAATTAATATCATTGATAATAATGTTATTTATTTGAGGAAAATTTGATAAAATATAAAATAATACTGCCCCCCCACCAACAAATGGTTCAATGTAAGTATAAGTATTATACTTAGATATATGATAACTAATTAGTTTATCAAGTTCATTAATTAATTGAGTCTTACCACCTACCCATTTAAGAAATGGTTTAGGATTTTGTGCAAAAGCTGGATTAAATAAAGACATAAATCTGAGGAATTCCTATAATTTTACTTCGTCCTCTCTGTGGGAAAAAAGTCTCCATCCAAAGTTTGTTCCCAGGAATAAGGACAGGATTGGGGAAAAAGGTCATAAGAAAACCCGGTTTCACGTACAGCTAGGTCTAACCCATTTTGATATGCTGCAAGAAGGACTTCTTTGGTATATGGTTTGAGACTGGGATTCTCTTCCAAAAGGACTTTTATTTCTCTTCTTTGCTCTCGAACCGTCGCTAACCAGCTATTACCTCTGAATTTTGCTTGATACTCCCATTTGAGCAGATGTCCCAGTAAAACTCCCAAGCGGTTTCTCAGCTCCTTTTTTTCCCTTCTCCCCAAAGCTTCTATCTCCTCCCACAGGTTTGGTAAATCCAAACATTCCCATTTACCCTCTTTTATAGCCTTAGCTTGATGTTGCGTCCATGCATAAAAATCCGTTTCATAAAGACTCATAGTATTCTTCACCTTCCTCAAGATAGTTGGTAGCATTCATCCTAATTTCTCCTTTTCGCCAGCGATCGCTATCTATCTCCTATTACAGCACCGCAGGATTTTCCCCATCTTTGGTAATTACACCGGAAGTCCTATTAATTTCAAGCGAGGATATCTATTTACCCACGCGCCGATTTTTTTTCAATGGTAGGGGTTGACTATTGTCTCTTGGGGATGATACTCTGATAATGGAAATCTGTGCACTTTTTTTATAAATGCTTACACTCCATTATAATCAACCTT
>NZ_LMVE01000126.1:132763-133203 GCF_001432185.1 Cylindrospermopsis sp. CR12
TATTTGATATTCGCGAGCGATCACTACTCCTTATCTATCTCCTAGCACCGCACGATTTTTCCCATCTTTGGTAATTACCCCCGCGCCCATTTTTTTCTCCATCGGGGGGGTTGACTATTGTCTCTTGGACATGATACCCTGATAATGGAAATCTGTGCACTTTTTTTGCGAATGCTCACACTCCATTATACTCAACTCTCATAATACCACATTTTTATCCCTTCGACCACAAAAAAACTTATCTCAACCCCCTATAAATATAATTTTTTCTTATTGTTTATCTTTTATATACGAATTTATGGGTTAATACGATTGTACAACCATTTTAAGTTATACAACCCCAAATAATTTGGTCACGTTTGGTAAATTGTCTGTTGGGTTTTCTCCACCCAATAATAATGGAAATCTATATCCCGCTAGTGTTTCAATACTACTAATAT
>NZ_LMVE01000127.1:0-1179 GCF_001432185.1 Cylindrospermopsis sp. CR12
TGATGAAGCAGCATTAAAATCCGCTCTGAGGAGCTTAGCAAATAGTTCTCAAGTGAAACCCGAATCGGTAGAAACCATTATAAATGGGTTAAACAACAAAGATGTCACCCGTGAATATTGGCACAGTTTATTTAATGCTCAAGGGATAGATAGAGCTATTAAAGAAAAGATTTATAGTCCACAAATTGTCAGATTAATGACCTTGAGAGCATTAGTTATTCCAGAAACATTACCAGAATTTTTGCAATGGTTGAACATCCAAAAGGGTAGTAATGTTGATGGTAATCAGAGAGTATCATTGGAATTACAGAAAAAGATTCAGCCACTATTTCCCAAAGAGCAGATAGGGGCGGGTATTACCTATTTGTTACCTAGTTTATTAGGTGGTAAAATATCGGTAGATGGGTTATGTTGGTTATTAGCCAAGAGTGGTGGTGACAGCATTAGGAGTGGTAGCGACACCATTTGGGCTTATGGTCGAGATGAGTTTATAAATAACATTGAATATGATCTAAAATTCATTGGCAATTCTTACTTTAACCGGTCATGTAAAAATCTTCGTCGAACCACCACTAAGGGACGTGTTGAGGAAGGAGACTTTAAATGTGGAATGGAAGTTTGGAGAAGTTTAATTAACAGCTGGGAAGATACCGACGAAGGAGATTACAAATGCGAAAAGTACCGACCTTTAGCTCAATTATTTCAACAATTCAAGGAGCATGATTTAGCTGGATATTTTTATCAAGTTAGTGATGGATTTGTTAAAAAGGATTTATTTGATGAAATAGTTAAGAAGCAGAACCGATACAATGTGGCTGGATATTCTCATCAAGCTAGTGACAGAAAAAATTCATTTACTGATGACCATAATAGTAGGTCAACAATAGTTGTTTTTGGGTTAAGAATTAAACCCAGACTCAATTTAGTTGACCATATTAGGCTATTTATAAATGAAGTGATACAGTCTTTGATAATTTTTAAGGAGCATGATATGAAGATTCCTGAAGTAATGATTGTTTCTTTGGTTTTTTTTGTCAGTGGATTGTCTTTGGGCAATATATTTCCAATAAATTTAAATGAGCAAACAACGGTAAGTCAATCAAAACAGTCTACTAATCCTCCTGAAGACGAGGATGTAGAAAATGTAGACAGTGATTGGAATAAGACAACGAAAGCATT
>NZ_LMVE01000128.1:0-48249 GCF_001432185.1 Cylindrospermopsis sp. CR12
TAACCTCATTCAAGCGGATTGGGAATAAATTAAGATAAATGTAATCACCCGCGACAGAGCCAGTCGGTTAAGGGAGTTTATTCCCTGTCTATGAGGTTATCAAAAATTCTTTGCACTAACCCCTTGGTCTTGCTCTCTAAATATTGCCAATCTACCTCCCCAAACTCATCTAATAAATTAGTATCAATGTCAACTGGGACATTTTCAGGACTATAGTCCACAAAACAAACCTGATAACATAAATCCCATAAATCCATATTCACCACCTGTTCTTGATATTGCAAGCGCAAATGATATCCCGGATGGGGGATGGGTAAAAGAGCCAGTTTTTGCTTAATAGCTAGCAAATCTTCCGCTGTGGCGTTTTTTGAATCCTCCAATAACTGGATCACAATAGATTTAGTTTCATCCGTTGTACCCGCTGGCCAAATCAGTACGTCGTGGTAACTTCCTTTCCACTTGGATATATCCAGATGTTTACGAATATTATCAATAATGCGGATAAAAGCTGGTTGCATGAGAATTTCTGCTTGTTGCCATATGGTAGAATTGGGGATATTAGGTGGCATTTTTTTTAAAAATAATTAAAAAAACTAGGACTTACTCATTGACAATTTTTCAGGTTAATCAAAAAAACTGCCACTTTAGTCTAAATCTTTTCTCAACATAGCGGATATTAGGACAGAAAATTTGGAGATATTGACTAGGCAAAATTACAAGATTAAGTATGGAACCGGGGAACAAATCATGATAGGCAAACTACTAGACCATAGATATAAAGTTGTGCGTGTTTTAGCAACTGGGGGATTTAGTCAAACCTACATCGCTCAAGATACTCGGCGACCTGGTAATCCTATTTGTGTTGTTAAACATCTAAAACTGGTTAGTAATGACAAGCATATTTTTACAACTGCTAAACGTCTGTTTAATAATGAAGCTGAAACTTTGGAAAAATTGGGTAATCATGATCAAATACCTCGGTTACTAGCCTATTTTGATGAAAATCAGGAATTTTTCCTGGTTCAGGAATACATTGATGGTCATACCCTGACAATGGAACTTATACCCGGACAACCATGGGGTGAAAACCAAGTTATACAATTGCTCTTGGAAATCTTAGAGGTTTTGGAGTTTGTCCATCAACAGGGGGTGATTCACCGAGATATAAAACCTGATAATCTGATTCGTCGTGTGGATGATTACAAACTGGTAATTGTGGATTTTGGAGCTGTTAAACAAGTACGTTGTCCTTCTGCTCTTTCAGAACATCATTTAAATCCCACTATAGCTGTTGGCACTCCTGGTTATATGCCTACTGAGCAAGGACAGGGTAAACCTCGCCCAAGTAGTGATATTTATGCTTTGGGTATCATTGCTATTCAAGCTTTAACAGGAATAGCTGCTAATCAGTTCCCAGAGGATCCCGATACTGGTGAAATTCTCTGGCAACATTTTCGACCTGTCAATTCCCATTTGGGAGAAATTCTCACTAAGATGGTGCGTTATCACTTCAAGGAACGTTATCAAACGGCAACAGAAGCATTAGAAGTTTGTCGAGAGTTTATAAAAGAATATGCTAAATCCTGCGGTTACTCCCTATCTCCCACACCCACTACACCCAGTGGAAAAAAATCACCCATAAAAACCTATGATCAATCTGTTTCATTGTTCCCACAACCTACCTTAGCTTTGGCACCTGTTCATACTCCTCCCCTAGTATCTGCTCCTAAGCAGGAACAAAAACCAGATCCCTTACCACTGGTAATTGGTTTATTTTTGGTCGGTGGTGCAGCAGCTTTAGTAACCAATTTATATCCCAACATTCAAACTTTGACTGCTAATTGGAAGGATAAGAATGGCACAGAAAATTGCTTGGCTATGGTAGCACCCAATTCTAATGTGCGCTCCCAACCTAGCGCCATTGGTTCTGATAATATTTTAAAGAGTATTGGTGATCCTAGTGAGTTTATAGTTACTGGAAAAAGAACTAAGCGTGGTTGGATAGAAGTTAAACTTAAATCTGGTCGTTTGGCTTGGGCTCATTCGGATGTGATTACTAACAATGACCAATGGGTCTCTTGTCTGCGAGACCAGGGTATTTCTCTTCAAATCGTTGATGATTTACCTCTAATCACATCTCGATTGGTGCCTAAACCTCAGTTATCTCCTACTACCTCTCCATCCCCATTCTTGTCTCAATCTGCTGATACAGAGTCTCAAGATCCAATCGTTCTACAAGCTCGACAAAAATTCCAGTCAGGGGATGTGAATGGAGCAATAGCTCAACTGAAATCCGCTCCCCAAAAAACTACTTCTAATAGTCAACAAGTGAAGATAATTGACCAATGGCAACAAGACTGGGCCAAAGCTGAGACTTTGGCTAATGAAATTAATCGCGCTATTGATAGTGGACAATGGGAAAAGGTCTTGGCCTATCGCAACCAACCAGAAAAGTTACCTAATATTAAATACTGGCAAGATAAACTGGAACCATTGTTTAAACAAGCAGCTCAAAAGGTTGCTCAACAGGTTTTACCAAGTCAAAACTCACAACCGGACACTAACTCTAAAACCAAACCATAGTAGATACCCTGTGTTACACCTTAGTGTAATTCGTCGTATTCCGCTGTTTCTACCCTTCTGCTTTCAGCGTGAGAGGGTGGTAAAAACTCCGCCCGTCGCATGGTTCCCAGGGGTGCTGTTACTCCGTGATAAGGGTGAATTACCTGCACGGTGCGAGAGGGACGTTGTCTAGGCGAAAACAAGGACAACACACCAGCTACTACAATACCACCTCCTACTGTTAAAGTCGCCCCACCTACTGCCCAAATTATGGGTGAATTCCACCATTTTTCCGCTTCAGAAGGCAGTGTGGGCATCATTCTGGTTGGCTGCTGTTGTAGTGAATTCATTTGGTTTTGGCTCAAACTGAAGGCATTAATTTGACCCTGTAGCTGTTGATTTTGTAAGCGTAACTGCTCGTTGTCGCCTCTTAAACTGTCTACTTGAATTTTTAACTTTTCTAAGTCCAATCGCTGGTCTAAAGGTGCTACCGGTTGGGGGTTACCATATCCCCCCTGTCCAGATGGGTACTGTTGCATCCCCTGGGAGGGCACAATATTGTTGGGTAATTGTGAAATACTAAAGTTGGGTTGTTGTATGGGAGTGCTATTTCCTTTCAGCAATAGCAAAGCTGCTAAACCAGCAACAGCTACCCCACCCACAAATGCCATACTCTCACTCATATAGTACACCTCTTAACTAATAAAACTAAGTAGTACCAGGACCATAGTTGTATTGTAACTGACATAGTTTTGGGACACACTCACAGTCAATAAATTCATCGTCTAATTTTAATTCAGATTCATCTAAATTGCCATTAAATTACCAATTAATAAGATCAATTTTTGACCGCCTCCTTTAAATTTCGACAAAATTCGGCGATCGCTTTTAGTCCTTGATCGGGTGTACCCTCTGCCAATCGCTTGACTACCGCACTACCGACAATTGCTGCATCAGCTCCCCAGTCTTTTACTTGACGTGCTTGTTCTATGTCAGAAATACCGAATCCCACACCTATCGGTTTATCTGTAACACTGCGGATTTTGTCTAGTAGTTCAGAAGCTCGGTTTTCCATTTGTGACCGCATACCAGTGACACCAGTAACACTTACCAAATAAATAAAACCTTGAGAAGCATGGGCGATCGCCTCTATTCTTGCCATGGAACTGGTGGGAGCTATGAGAAGGGTCAGGTCAATTTCTTGCTCACTTGCTGGTTTCAAGAGGGTTGCAGACTCTTCCAAAGGTAAATCTGGAACTACCAAACCCGACACACCAGCGGATTTAATATCGTCTAAAAATCTTGCAATTCCTCGATGTAAAATGGGATTATAATATGTAAATAAAATTACAGGTGCTTTCAATTTAGGTGTAGTAGCCTTGAGCATTGTCAACACCTGTTCTAGAGTAGTACCTTTTTGCAGTGCACGGGTAGCAGCAGCTTGAATTACTGGACCATCTGCCAAGGGATCGGAGTAGGGAACACCTAACTCAATAATATCCGCACCAGCACAATCTAGCACTTTTAAAGCTTGAGCTGTAGTATGTAAATCCGGGTCACCAGCAGTAATAAACGGAATCAGGGCACACTCTTGATTCCGTCTTAAATTTTCAAAACAACGAGAAATTGCTGTCATCAGTTAGTCATTGGTTAGGGTTGATCATTGGAATCAATCTTAGCTTGTATTCTGGCCAACTCTTCCGGGGAGAGTTCATCCAGACGCTTTTGGAGAAAAGCCTTTTCATACTCTTCCCGCTGTTGGTGGTAGGTCATTTTTTTACTCCCTGCACGGAATAGATAGGTTCCCAACCAACCCATTAAACCTAACACCAGTAGAACTTGACTCCAAATTCCCGCGTCTTGACTATTTAAACCAACCAACTGTAGCACCCCATAAGCTAGTCCGCCTATGAGGAAGATCCCTAAGGTAATAGTAATTGCGTCAATACGTCGCATGAGAGTTGTGACCTACCAAGTTACTAGTTAAATTAAGTTAAACAATTTGTCTGGGTCTGGGTCGAAAATTGGCAATGGGGGAGAGCAATAATAAACCTGGGAAGAAGAAAAAGACCAAGAAGTACATAAATCCACGTTCCACAGAAGTTGCTGAATACCAGCGCCAGTTGAGATAAAACATAACGATCAGTGGTATGGCTAACAGATAAGCTCCAGCCAAAGCTAAATACAGTAGTGCTAAAAGCATAATTTTGGGATGGATGAGAGAATACTATTTAGTGCATATACCATTATATAGCTTATAGCCCCCACACTACCTCACCTAATCCATGGGAAAAAATTTTCCCCAACCTCTTGACAAAGTCTAGGAAAAGCAGCATGATGTTATGATGATGTTTTGGCATCCAACAAATCCTACGGGGGTGTGGCGGAATGGTAGACGCTGCGGACTTAGAAAAGTGAGCCTTGATAGAGAAATCCTTCAAGTGTAAGCTCTCAAACTCAGGGAAACCTAAATCTGATAAGATTTAATCAAACAGACAAGGCAATCCTGAGCCAAGCCCAGTAGACTTTTATGTTTCTGGGAAGGTGCAGAGACTCGACGGGAGCTACCCTAACGTGAAGGCGAGGGTAAAGGGAGAGTCCAATTCTTAAAACCCCAAAGGTAGTAGCGAAAGCTGCAGGAGAATGAAAATCCGTTGACTGTAGAAAGTCGTGGGGGTTCAAGTCCCCCCACCCCCATAAAAATTAATAGCCCCTACTTCTTGTAAAAGTAGGGGTTTGTTATCAGGTATCAGTCTAAAATCCTGGTAGTTCCAGACCACCAGTTAACTCTTCCATGCGTTCCCGCATAGTCTGAGTAGACTTGAGATAAGCATCCTTCATTGCTGCTGTCACTAGATCAGAAAGCACGTCCGATCCCTCGTTTAGTGCATTTGGGGAAATTTCTACCCTTTTAGGTTCCTGGTTACCACTAATAATCACCTTAACTAGTCCACCACCAGACTCGCCCACAATTTCCATCTGTTCCAATTCTTCTTGTAGACGTTTGGCACCTTGTTGCACTTCCTGAGCTTTCTTAAAAGCGTCCGCTATTTCTTTTACTCTTCCCAAACCAAATCCTGTCATAGTAAATTTTCCAGTTGTGCTGCGAATAAAAAATCAAATTCAATTATAGTTGTGACTGACCTAGGTCTCCACCAATTCAAGAATAACCATCCAAAACAGGAAACTGACCAATCATTTTTACCTCTGGTTCCAATAAAATTGACCATTGATCCTGAATTTGATGTTGAATATGGCGAATGAGACGGAAAATATCATTGGCCCTAGCACCTCCACGATTAACAATAAAGTTAGCATGAAGTTGTGCGACTTGGGCCCCACCAATTTGATAGCCTTTCAATCCAGTTTGTTCAATTAACCATCCCGCAGTCCGGGGTAAGGGGTTGCGAAACACACTCCCACAACTGGGAAAATTGTAAGGTTGAGTGGAAAGACGGTGCTGCTTGTGTTCTTTAGTTCTAGCTGTGACTTTAGCTGGATCTGCACCTGGTTGAAGTTGAAAAGTAGCTTGAGTAACTATACGCTCATTTCCTTGTAATAGGGAGCTGCGATATGTGTAACCCAACTGTGACCTATTCAGAGTTTCTAAAGTACCATCGGGAGATAGTAACTCCGCACTAACCAACATTTCCCCCATACATTTATTGTGTGCTCCTGCATTCATCACAACAGCACCACCCACAGTACCTGGAATGCCAACTGACCACTCTAGTCCTTCCCATCCTAAACTTGCTGCTTCCCATGCTAAACTAGGAATGGGTTCTCCCGCAGCTACTGTTAACTGACCTGTTTGGTTATCAAAGTATTTGTAACGGAAGTGACGGGTAGCAATTACCATTCCTGGTATACCTTCATCACTTACGAGTAAGTTGGAACCTGCTCCCAATATTGTAATGGGTAAATCCAGAGCTTGGGCATACTCCACAGTTGCTCTTATGGCCATTAAATCGCGAGGTGCACTGTACCACTGGGCTTCCCCTCCCACTTTGTAGGAGGTAAACCCAGATAGGGAAATGTTGGACTTAATTACACAATTAGTTCCAGGTAAGTAAATAATTTGATTATCATCTGAATTAACTGTTTTTTGTTTATTTTCCGTCAAAGTAGGGACTGTGCGGGGACTAGCAGAAGACTCAGAAATTATCATTGTTAATGTAAATGGGTAGCTTTATTAACATTTAAACGGAATATCTAGGCTAAAATACGGGTAGCCATCCCTAAAGTGTGACTGTGACTGGTTGACGCAGTGCACTGATAATTTCTGGAATTGTCTGATTTAAATTGCCAGCTCCAAGAAAGACGGCTAAATCCCCCGGACGTAGGGTGGATAATAAAACCGGAGGAATGAGGGCTAAACTAGGTTGATAAATTACTTGTGGGTGTCGCTTGGCAATTTCTGCTGCCAATTTTTCACCGGTAACTTGCTCACAACTAGGTTCACCAGCACTGTAAATATCAGTCAATACAACTAAATCCGCATGAGTGAAACAATTGGCAAACTCGTCCAAGAAAGTCCGCACACGACTGTAACGGTGAGGTTGAAAAATCCCTACTACCCTTTGTCCTGGTTTCGCTTGTAAACGCGCCGCTGCTAGAGTGGCACGGATTTCACTAGGATGATGAGCATAATCATCAATGAAGGTAATGCCATCTACTTCACCCTTAAATTCAAATCGTCTCCTGGCTCCTTCAAAGGTGGCAAGACCTTTGGCAATTTGCCCGAACTCCAAATTTAACAACCTTCCTACCGCCACAGCTGCTAGGGCATTACTGAGATTGTGGCGACCTAAAAGTTGTAAGTTTAATACTCCTAGAAACTTACCTTTTTCCCAAACTAAGGCTGTTGTTCCGTCTGGGCGATAGTCAATGTTGGTTACTGTATAATCAGCACCTTGATCTGGATCTAAACTATAACTGATCCCCGGTTTTAGGCGATCGCGTACTATGTTACAATCAATACTGCCCACTACAACTTGACAACCTCGGGCAAAGGTTTGGAAAGTCTCCACGACTTGTTCCAATGTTGCATAATGATCAGGATGATCTAGTTCAATATTAGTAATTATACCAATTGCTGGGGTATGTTTTACCAAGGAACCATCGGACTCATCAGCTTCTGCTACTAAATACTTACTTTCTCCTAATCTAGCATTTCCTTCCCAGGCATTGACTTCTCCTCCTACCACAATGGTTGGGTCAAGACCTGCTTCTAATAGCATGTAACCTATCATGCTACTAGTTGTAGTTTTACCATGGGTTCCAGCTACAGCAATGCTATGATAGTCAGCGATTAAAGCTGCCAAGACATCAGAACGATGTAGAATGGGGCAGCCCAATTCTAGCGCCGCCCTATATTCTAAATTATTATTGTTAATAGCTGTAGAACAAATGACCTGGGGTAAACTTTTTTGTTGGGTGGATAATTGGTCTGATGGGTTTGATAATATATGGCTAGTATGGCTAGAAAATGCTCCGGGACGGAAGAATTCTAGATTACTGGCCTCTTGTTGGTTAAAAATATGAGCCCCCAGGGACTCTAATTTGCGGGTAATCTGGTTAGGGCGCAGGTCTGAACCGGAAACGGGCAATTGTCGTTTTGTCAGTATGTAGGCTAGGGCGGACATTCCTATGCCCCCAATACCAATAAAATGAAATGGTCTACCACTAAAATCTATATAGCTATTCATCTTTTATTCCTCTGGCACCACACCAACAAATCTTTGCGACACGGGTATCATAACAGGATTTTGATTTTTGGAGATATAGCTTTCGTAATATTTCTATATCCAATCTGTATCCAAAAACTTACAGGTCAATTTTTGACTGAGTTTTTGTTTACTGGACAATATCCGGAGCAATCGATTCTCCAACCTTTTCTATCCTTATGATGATTATTCTGAAAAATCGGGAACTGTCGGGAAAAAAATCTGTCATATATCTTTCATCCTCAAGTGCGTGAGTTTTTGACTTTGTACACCTTAATAGGAGTTTCGTCAAGTGTGATCATCAGGATGAGGATATTGCTTAGTGATACTACAATTAGTTAAATTACATGTAAATAAAGTTAAACTATACTAGACTAGGTAAATTTATAAAAAACAAAAATAAACTGTACTAAATAAATTGAATTCAATAAAATATGTATTTTTTTTTCGATCTAAGATTCCACAGTTATAAACAGTCCCCCCCTTTGCGATATGATCGGGGTCAACGATATCAATTTATAGGCATAAATACAGAGGGGAAGACACTGTGGTTAGAGTTGCAATCAATGGTTTCGGGCGCATTGGCAGAAACTTTGCCCGCTGCTGGATAGGTAGAGAGAATAGCAAGGTTGAGCTTGTTGCTATTAACGACACTTCCGATCCCAGAACTAATGCTCACCTGCTTAGATACGATTCTATGCTAGGTAGACTACAAAATGCCAATATCAGTGCTGACGATAATTCCATTACTATCAACGGTAAGACTATTAAGTGCGTATCTGATCGCAATCCAGAAAACTTACCTTGGAAAGAGTGGCAAATTGACCTGATTATTGAAGCAACGGGTGTGTTTATCAGTAAAGAAGGTGCCTCAAAGCATGTAAATGCTGGTGCTAAAAAAGTTCTAATTACTGCACCTGGTAAGAATGAAGATGGTACATTTGTTATGGGTGTGAATCATTATGATTATAATCATGACGAACACCATATCATTAGTAATGCCAGCTGTACAACTAACTGTCTAGCACCTATTGCTAAAGTTTTGCACGAAAAATTTGGCATTATCAAAGGGACAATGACTACTACCCATAGCTACACAGGTGACCAGAGAATTTTAGATGCTTCTCACCGTGATTTGCGTAGAGCTAGAGCAGCGGGGATTAATATTGTTCCCACTTCTACTGGTGCTGCTAAGGCTGTAGCTCTGGTAATACCAGCGCTAAAGGGTAAGTTAAATGGTGTAGCTTTGCGTGTACCCACTCCTAACGTGTCCATGGTAGATTTTGTGGTGCAGGTAGAGAAACCAACAATTACTGAGGAAGTTAATCAAGCTCTTAAAGAGGCTTCTGAAAATTCACTCAAAGGCATTTTGGGTTACAGCGAATTACCCTTAGTATCCTCTGATTATCAGGGTACTAATGAATCTTCCATTGTGGATTCTAACTTAACTATGGTGATGGGTAATGACATGGTTAAGGTCATGGCTTGGTATGACAATGAATGGGGTTATAGCCAACGAGTTTTAGATTTGGCTGAGTTAGTGGCGGAGAAATGGGTATAAAATAATTCCCATTCATCCGGGAATCCCACACTCACCACCAAAATGTTGAAATCCCTGACTGAGTGTTAAAACTTGGTTGGGGATTTCTTGGGTGTTTGATTGTAGAATAACTTGGTCACCGGATGTAATTTCTCCGATAATTGCTGCACCTGATCCTAATTTAAGAACTAAGGCTTTGGCAATAGTTGGTGGTAAACAGAGTACCAGTTCAAAATCTTCACCACCATATAAGGCATAATCCAGCCATCGTAGTGGTGTTAACCAGTTGTTAGATATGGGTACTAGGGGAATTTTGTCTTGATGTAAAACTGCCCCGACTTGACTAGCACGACAAATTTGTAAAATAGCATCCGCTAATCCATCACTACTATCCATACCGCTCAAAGTAACTGGAGAGGAATCTCCACGGGGTTTTAAACCTGATATGAGGATTTCGTGTAGTATATATATTACATCTAAACGCGGGTTAGGACGTTGGTGAAATCTAATTAAAGCCTGCTTTTCCTCTTCCTTGAGGTTTTCACCCGTTTGAGGGTGCAAGAGCAATTCTAACCCAGCACGAGAAGCTCCATGCATACCAGTTATAACTATAGCATTCCCCACTTGAGCTGTACACCGCCGAATAATCAAATCTGGACTGACCTCACCAAAAGCTGTAATTCCTATAGTTGTAACAGGGGATCGCACTATGTCACCGCCAACGATGGGAGTATGATACTTCTGTAAGCAGTCACTCATGCCCTGATACAGTTGTTCTACCCAATTGACAGCCAGATCTCCTGGTAAACCGAGGGCGACGGTAATTCCTAGGGGAGAGGCGCCCATAGCAGCCAAGTCGGATAAATTAGCGGTAGCAGCGCGCCAACCTGCATCCTTGGGAGAGGTAGTAAGATTGCTAAAATGTACACCATCTACTAACATGTCTGTGGTTACAACCAAATGGTGTGCGGGTTTAGTCGGCAAAACTGCACCATCATCCCCTATAATATGGGGAGGACAAAAGCTCTGTAATTTCTGCAAAAGACCCTGTTCCCCCAGGTCACGAACTCTGAGGTATTCTCCCCCTAAATCAGCCATCTTGTTTTCTCTTCCATATATTACCATATATTAATAATCATAATATTCAGATTACTAAATACAATGCGAACTATTGCCGAAATTAATCAAAAGATCATTGAAAAGCGTGCCGTAGTCTGGACCGTGGAAGAGGTAAAAAAACGAGTTGCCCAAAATGGTATACTAAAAACGGCCCAACAGGTTGATGTGATTACCACAGGAACCTTTGAACCTATGGAATCAAGCGGGGCGATTATTAACTTAGGACACACTGACCCACCAATTAAAATTCGTCGTTGTTGGTTAGATGGGGTTCCCGCATATTCTGGGTTTGGGGCGGTGGACCTATATTTGGGCGCCAGTTGCGCAGTGGAAACCATGGAAGGGGAAGAACTAAGAGAACGCGGTGGTGGTCACGTGATTCAAGATTTAATTGCTGGTAAATCCGTACAAGTCAGAGCATTAGGACAAATTACCGATTGTTACCCTAGAGCTACCCTGGAAGCTAAAGTCACCCGAGAGACGATTAATCAATTCTACCTATTTAATCCCCGCAATCTTTATCAAAACTTCATTGTTGGTGTTAATGGATCCGAGGAACCGTTATATACTTACCTAGGACCATTACAACCGCGTTTAGGAAATGCAGTGTACTCCAATCCCGGAGCATTGTCTCCCCTAATGAACGATCCCGATTTACAACTGGTGGGAATTGGCACCAAAATCTTTTTAGGTGGGGGAATAGGCTATGTGGTTTGGGAAGGTACACAACACTTTCCCCTACAAAAGCGGTTAGAGAATCGAACCCCCATTGGACCATCTGCCACTTTAGCACTAATTGGTGATGCCAAACAAATGGATGCGCGTTGGGTAAGAGGGTGTTACTTTAAAAGTTATGGACCTTCATTAATGCTAGGGGTAGGAGTACCACTTCCAGTATTAAACGAAGAAGTGGTTAAACGTTGTGCAGTAACTGATCAAGACTTAGTAGCGCCCATTGTGGATTTTTCCATTCCCCGTCGTGTAAGACCTACCTTTGGATTAGTAAGTTACGCCCAATTAAAGTCTGGGAGGATCCCCATCGAGGGTAAACCTGTACGAGCTGCTCCCCTATCTAGCATGTTACTATCCCGACAAGTAGCTCTAGAGTTGAAACAGTGGATACAGTCGGGTCAATTTACCCTGACGGAACCCGTAGCTCCTATTCCCATGGACAGAGCTTTTTTACCTTTTACAGTAAACTAACCCAACTTTAATGGTTGTCTTGGGGTTTTAGCTTTTTCACTGGTTTAGTGATAGATGGTTTTGGTAAGGGTTTCGAGGAGTAAGAACCATCTCCATCCATTCTTGTAATGGGTCGAGCATTTTCTCCGGGATTTTTAACAAATGGTTTCCTGGTAACACCAGGACGGGGTCCACCTCTAAAAGTTGGTTTGCGTTTTTTGGGCAAATCAGCAACTGCTTCCGCAGTTTCCATCACTAACCCATCAGTTTCACGCTTGACTTTAAAGTCCCAAAATTTACCTATTGCTTTCATGGCCAGCACACCGTGAAGTTTCAACTTAAAATATTTGGGTTTTTCCGTTGGTTTCCGTGGAGCTTGTTTGATTTTTACTACCAAACTCCTGGTCTCGAAAGATTGGTAAACTACCTCTCCACGAACGGAAAATTCACCATCAGGAATTTGATCTGAGGTTTTTAAAGCTGATGTACTTTCCGTAGTGTTTTGACGAGAGGATTTTCTATTAGTTGCAACTGGTTCTGATGTTTCCCCAGACAAGGAAGGTCCATCTGTGGACTGTTTAGCAAGATTTTCCGGTTCCCAAACCCCTACAATTTGAATGTGTAGAGATTCATTTTCTTGTCTGGTACGGGGATAAACTACCCACAGGTGTTCTTTTTGTAAATCCAGATGCTTTTTGACTAAGCTCATAACTCGACCCAGCAGAACAGCATTTAACTGCACACCATCAGTTGTAATCAGGGTGCCCTGGGTGAACTGTTCGCTGCTAGGGGAGTAGCTACCCCGAATCAAACCAATCGCCCTGTATTGCATTAGTTCGCTAGCAGGAGGAATTGGTTGTTGACGGTTCCTAAGCTTCTCAAGACTTTCCCCATCTTGGACTTTGACGGATAAATTATCAGGTTTGGTTTGTGGTGATTTAACAGGTAATTTGCCTGTTAAGTCAATTTTGGCTGAAGCCTGACTAGAGGCGGTAATACTGGCAGATTCGGAAGACGGTATCAGGTCGGAATTCATAAAAACTCCTTAGATCGGAGATAGGTCCCATGGTGGGACTGAACAAAAGTGTGTGGAAGTTGCACGGCTAATAAAAGAAAGGTATACTTGCTTTGAATTTAGCCATTGCAGGTTAGGCTTTGAAATGTATCATTTGCAGAATGAATGGGTCAAATTAATTCCTAGCTGATTCTTGATAATTCTCAATCTCAATTAGGGAAGATTTTGACTGGTACTAATTTCTTAGTTCCAATTCGCAAATGCTAAATTCCTGATTTAACTAGGTTATAACTCACATTCTGGGGTGAGTGAGGAATTATCCACCAATCATTAGTTTGCTCAGTTATCACTCCATGGCTACAATTATGCTGATGATCCTACAACTGTCACCTAAGTTATGGACAAAGCTATAACCGTCTACTTTAAAAGTTTAGATACTCCTGATGGTCTTTGGTCATAAAATTCACAGTTAAATCACCTATTCCGCTAAGTTTTACAAAGTATTAACTTTATTCCCTTCTAAGGGGCTTATTTATTCAAGTACAACACAGGTAAAGTAGTGTCAAAACAAGGTAATCGCTGGCTAATTCAGATAGTCTTGCTGCTGGCAGTTGCAGCGTTTATTGGTGTGTCCATCATACCTATTTTGGGAACTCTCAATGCTCCACGTCCCCAAAATTCCCCAGAAAATCCCCGGTTAGCAGACCAAATTCGTGGCTATGAACTGGTTTTACAGCGGGAACCGGAAAATCAAACTGTTCTCAAGCAGTTATTACAGGTTAGGTTGCAAATTCTCAGTCAAAAGCCCAATAGTGAGGTTCAACCTGCTGATATTCAAGGGGTGATTGAAACTCTACAAAAGTTGAGTCGATTAAATCCAGATAATTTGGAATATAAGGTTTTACTAGCACAGGCAACCCAACAAATAGGAAATACACAGGAAGCAAGCCAAATTTATCGCTCTATTCTCCAGACCCAGCCTGGTAACATCCAGTCACTACAAGGTCTAGTTAAATTAGAACTAGACCAGAAACGTCCAGAAGTAGCTATTCAGTTTCTTAAAGAAACCATATCCAATGCTGAAAAGTCTAATTCTGTTCAACCAGGAAGTTTTGACATTATAGCTATACAATTACTTTTAGGTAGGGTATATTCTTCTCAAAAAAACCCTGATCAAGCAATATCTTTATATGAGGAGGTGATGAAACAATATCCCCAGGATTTTCGCCCCGTTTTAGCAAAGGCAATTCTCTTGAAAGAGCAGGGTAAAATTAATGAGGCAAAACCCTTGTTTGACAGTGCTCTGACTCTGGCTCCCGCTCAATACAAGGATGAGATTAAAAACTTAACCTCCGGTTTTTAGCTCTATGGCGGCTATAATACCAAAAATAATGAATAAAATGCCGCCTATCAGGGTAATCTGTTTTTCCGAAATTCTCCCCGCTATTACTCCCCCACCTATAACCGCTATGAGGGCGCATATTGCATGTCCCAATATTGCTCCCCCCGTTACACCTATAGCATTATTACCTGCTGCTAACGCTATCGTGGCTATTTGTGTGCGATCGCCCCATTCAGCTATAAAAGTTAATACAAAGGACTTGAGTAAAACTGCCCATGGACTTGTTGACTGATTAGTAACTTGGGACTTTTTCACTTCTTCTCTAGCTTCTTCCATTACCTCCTGATTTTCCGTAGGTTTCATTTTGCCAGCATCATAGAGTAGTTTCAAACCAAAGGCGATGAATAAGACTATTTCCCCATAACGTACATATATTTGGGAATCTTGCGTTATACTGGACAAGACTTGGCCAAATAGCACAGATAAGATTGTCATTGCCATTAAGGCTAAGGTCACACCTGCAAACACCAGTTTTTTTGAGTGCTGCATAGACAGAATAACGGCAATAAAGAAGGTTTTATCGCCCAGTTCAGAAATTGTAATTAGTATTAAGCTGGTGGTAAAGGCGGTTAGCATTCTTCCATAGTCCCATTCACCACACCTCGGTCATCAAAGACAAAACACTCTCCTTCCCATAAACTTTCCTCCCCGGTTACCTCCTCTAGATACTTCAATATCCCTCCCTTGAGGTGGTAAACCTCTTGAAAGCCTTGTGATAGCAGATAGGATGATGCTTTTTCACAGCGAATACCACCTGTACAAAATAAAGCGATTTTCTGATTCTTATCTGGGTGCAAGTTCTTGCTTACATAATCGGGGAATTCTCTAAAGATACGGGTATGGGGATTACATGATCTCTTAAAAGTGCCAATGCTGACCTCATAATCATTACGAGTATCAACCACCGTAACATTGGGGTTCAGAAGTAAAGCATTCCATTCTTGAGGACTGACGTACTTTCCCACCCGTTGATTAGGATCCACCTCTGGTATTCCCAGGGTAACAATTTCTCGCTTCAGACGGACCTTCATCCTCCGGAAAGGGGGGGTATGAGTGTATGATTCCTTATGCTCCAGATCCATCAACCTCCCATCATGACGAAGAAATGCTAAAACCCGGTCAATTCCACCACGAGAACCAGCTATTGTGCCATTAATTCCTTCAGTTGCCAATAGAATTGTTCCTTTGACAGCATGCTCCTGGCAAAAAGACAATAGAGGTGCTTGTAGTTGTTGATAATCCGGTAAACTGACAAATTTATAGAGAGTTGCTACAACCGTACTATTTTCTTGATTCATTCCCCGAGAGATGATATTGATAACAGCGTATTATTCTTCCAAGTCGGAACCTGGTTCATCATCATTATCATAGACTAAATCATCCAGATCAATAATTTCAGCAATTTCTTCTTCCACCTCACTGGTCAGGTCAGTCTCCACATTATCGCGTGCCATCAAACGCCCTGTAGACTTTAACCATTCCAAGAGAATAAATTCATTGCTTGTACGAATTACGGTAGCTCGTTGATTACGTGGTTGTTCGTGTAAAGGACTTTTAATCATAAGAAGAGTTAAGCAAAGTGTGCGACACCAAATTATAATCTATATTTGTATTTGTGTCATGAGACCATAATTATGGCAAGATAGAGACAAACTCATGGAACAGGAAGTTCACATAATCAGCCAAAAAAAATTCTGGTCGAGGGATATTTATTATCATCGGAATGATTGTGTGAGACCCGAAAAAAGAATATATACTCCCAAATTTGACGATTATTAAATGAATCCAGAGCACTCAGAAACCTACATCAATCATCCCACATGGGGTTTACTCTATAAGATCTCCACCCTTGATGATAACCAAGAGCTATTTACTACACTATATGCCCAACGCCTATTTTTTTTGGTAACCAGTGACGTTAAGGGGATGAAATTTCAGTCCATTGGTAGGACTGAAGCCAGAATGATGCTAGAAAATCGTTTACGTAGTTTACGTCGCAGTGGTAAACCACAGGAGTATGATCAGCTTCAAGGAGTTTTCCAGCGTACATTCCAATGACAAGTTCAATTGCTGAACGCGTAACAATCATTCGCGCCCAACTACCCCCATCAGTAAGGTTAATAGCTGTTAGTAAGCAGGTATCAACTCAATTGATGCGGGAAGCCTATGGGGCTGGTATTCGTGATTTTGGTGAAAGTCGCATTCAAGAGGCGGCGAGTAAACAAATTGAGTTGCAAGATCTACCGGACATTACTTGGCACTTTATTGGTCACTTACAAAGTAACAAAGCTAAAAAGGCTGTGGAGTTATTTTCCTGGATTCATTCGGTAGATAATCTACACATTGCTGAGCGTCTCCACACTATAGCTCAAACAATGGGAACTAATCTATACAGTTGCCTACAGGTCAAAATTCTCCCAGACCCCCAAAAATCCGGTTGGACAGTGCCCCAATTGTTAGCGGAATTACCATTCCTAAGTCAATACCAAAGTTTACAAATTCAAGGTTTGATGACAATTCCTCCCTGGGGCTTAAAGGAAGAGCAAATATTGCATGTATTTAATCATACTTACAATCTAGCTCAAGAAATTGCCTCCCAAAAATGGGCAAATATAGAAATGAGGGAACTATCTATGGGTATGTCTGGGGACTATGATTTGGCGGTAAAAGCTGGTGCTACCATGGTGAGACTGGGGACAATTTTATTTGGGAATCGCCCTTAGAGTTGATTTCAGGTTTGAGATCTTTTTCCCTGTTAAAGATGTAAAATAGAAAACCAACTACTGGTAATTAAGTAAGTATTTATTAGAATATGTGGTATCCTAACCCCCTTGACAAATTCGATCATTGGGACAGAATTGGGATGAAATAACTTTTTATTGTAAGGATGTATAGGATACTATCTTTTTTCATCGTTATTTCTAACAAGTTTTTTGAAGAGCAGTTGTTTAGTATAATCCGTCAGGTAAATACTAACAACAGTAAGGAACGAAGCCCACAGCAGCTAGATTTACATCGGATCAATTAAGGTAATTTCCAGGAGCATGAAAAATGAACAACATATTTTCTAAACTCAGAGATTTTGTGGGCTTGAATGAGCCAGTAGAATATGAGTACTACGAGGAGGAGCAGGATAATGATAACTATCAACCGGGTTATCAACCAGAAAATCCTCAGCCAGCTCCACAGGAAACCACCACTAGCAATAGAAGGTGGCGAGAAACCCCCCCAACAGTAAACCAAGAAGAAGTAGCAGGATCAAAACATATGACTAATGTGATTGGTATGCCAGGTGCGATTAATGGAATTTCAGAGGTTTTGGTTTTAGAACCCCGCACTTTTGAGGAAATGCCTCAAGCGATTCAAGCATTGCGAGAGCGCAAGTCTTTAGTGTTGAACCTAACAATTATGGATCCAGATCAAGCTCAAAGGGCTGTGGACTTTATTGCTGGTGGTACTTACGCTTTAGATGGTCATCAAGAAAGAATAGGTGAAAGTATATTCTTATTTACTCCTAGTTGTGTACAAGTTAGTACCCAAGGGGGATTTTTGCATGAAGTTCCCCAACCTCCAGTACGCCCGGTTCGGAACACCGGTAATTGGGGAAGTGAGCCCAATCGTATGGTACAATAAAGACTAAACCAATGGACGACTAATCACTAAATGACTATTAAATTGGGTTTAATTGGGGGCGGGGTGATGGGAGAGGCCATTTTATCCCGTCTCCTGGCCAGGGAAATTTACCAAGTATCAGAAGTAATCGTTAGTGAACCTCAGGAAGCTCGAAGGAGTTTTTTGCACCAAAGGTATGGGGTGTCTGTAACCAATGACAATGGTCAGATGTGGTCTCAAGTGAAAGAAGCAGTGATTTTGGCTGTCAAACCTCAAATCCTTTCTGCTGTGGTTGAGGAAGTGGTTGATATGTTGCCCATAGAACCTTCTCCATTAATGATTTCTATTCTAGCTGGGGTGTCCTTAAAACAATTGGAGAACTCCTTTCCTGGAGTGTCTATAGTTCGTGCCATGCCAAATACACCAGCGACGGTGGGTGCGGGGATGACTGCTATTTGTTGTGGAGGGCACATCCAACCTACTCATCACCACATAGCTACAAGAATTTTTCAAGCTGTGGGGGAGGTGGTAGAAGTGTCTGAAAGCCTCATGGACGCTGTGACTGGTTTGTCTGGGAGTGGTCCTGCCTATGTAGCATTAATGATAGAAGCATTGGCTGATGGAGGAGTAGCATCCGGTTTACCTAGAGCAGTGGCTAAACAATTAGCTCTACATACGGTGTTGGGGACAGCAAAACTAATTGCAGAAACTAATATACATCCAGCAGAATTGAAAGACCAGGTAACCAGTCCAGGGGGAACAACCATTGCTGGGGTGAGGGAACTAGAGAGGGCTGGTTTTCGTTCTGCTTTAATGGAAGCTGTTAAAACTGCGGCTGAACGCTCGCGGGAACTGGGTGTTTATTAGGGCGAAAAAAGATGAAGCAACTAGGTTTATTATTGTCGTTGACAATCATCCTCTGGTGTATAACATTGCCAGCAGTAGCAGTGGATTGGACTCATCCCCTATCATTTAGCAACGCTGAGTTAGGAAGACATAATTTTTCTGGACAAAATTTACAAGCTGCTGAATTCTCTAATGCTAATTTAGAGATGGCTAATTTTGCTAATGCTGACTTGCGAGGAGCAGTTTTCAGTGCTTCTGTGATGACCCAAGCAAATTTACATGGGGCGGACTTAACCAATGCTATGCTGGATCAGGTAAAATTAACAGATGCTGATTTAAGTGATGCCATTTTTATAGAGGCAATTTTGCTGCGTTCTAACTTTGCGAAGACCAACATTGATGGAGCAGATTTCAGCGAAGCTATCTTAGACAGGGGACAAATAAGGGATTTGTGTAAGAGTGCTAGGGGAATAAATTCTCGAACCCATGTTCAAACTCGTGATTCTTTGGGGTGTGGATGAAGCGCATAGGTATAATTGGTGGTGGACAACTAGCTTTGATGATGGGGGAACCAGCTAAAACCCTAGGTCTGGAATTGATAGTACAGACTCCTGCTATAACTGATCCAGCTGTGGCTATTGCTCAGGATGTGGTTTTAGCATCGGTTGGGGATGCGGTAGCAACGAGTATATTAGCTAATAAATCGGATATAATCACCTTCGAAAATGAGTTTGTTGATTTAGATGCTTTGTCTGATTTAGAGAAGCAAGGTGTGTGTTTTCGTCCCCATTTAGGCGCTTTATCTCCTTTATTGGATAAATACCATCAAAGATGCTATTTGAGAGATTTAAATTTACCTGTACCGCAATTTTTCCCTTGGGTAAATTGCCCAGATTTGGCATCAAAAATAGAATATTTGGGGTTTCCCCTAGTGGTTAAATCTAGAAGACATGGTTATGATGGTCAGGGCACTTTTATTGTAGACAATCATGCTAGTTTCTCTACTTTAGTCAATCAAGTTGATAAGAAACCTGTTGAATTCCTCATTGAAGAATTTGTTCCTTTTACTAAAGAGTTGGCAATTGTTGCTGCTCGTTCAGTGAAGGGAGAGATTGTGACCTACCCAGTAGTAGAAACCCAACAGGAAAAACAGGTTTGTCGCAGGGTCATTGTCCCAGCGGATATTACCCCTGACCAGGAAGACCAAATTGTGGCGATCGCCCGCAAGATATTAACCAGTTTAGGAGTAGTGGGGGTATTTGGGATTGAGTTATTTATTACTGCTGGGGGGAAGATTTTAATCAACGAAATTGCACCGAGGACTCATAACTCTGGGCATTTTTCCCTAGATGCTTGTAAAACATCCCAATTTGAGCAACAGCTCAGAGCTGTAGTGGGAATGGATTTAGGGGACACAAGTTTAACCGTTCCAGCTGCGGTCATGGTCAACCTATTAGGGTATGAAGAATCACATAATGAGTATTTCCAGACTAGGGAAAAATTAGCAACTATTCCCCACTCTCATCTATACTGGTATGGCAAAAGGGAATCCCGTCTGGGACGTAAATTAGGACATATCACAATATTAATAGAAGAGCTAAATCGGGAGTTGATAGAGAAAATTATCTACGAAGTGGAATCTATATGGTATACTAGGAATAGTGCAGATAGATAGGGGAAAATTTTTTTCTTCCCCCCCCTATACAAATAATAGTTAATGGTTATAATATAGGGGTTGAACTACGACGTTGGTGACTGCCCTCAAGTTTTTTGATCTATGTCTTTAACGAAAAGGGAACCAATTAGTTCTTGTGGCAGTAGACCGGGCTTGTACTCGGAAACTTTAAACAAGCAACAGCCATTCCCACCTGGTTTAACCAGGTCATAAACTTAGGTAAAACGGCGTTGTGGTCAACTAATCATGGGTTTTTAGTTTTTAAAAACTAAAAAGCAACTTTTTGTGCTATTCTCAACTTGGCTGAGCGGGAGCGGGGATTGTGTTGAATTTCGGACTCTGTGGCTGTAATTGGTTTCTTAGTCATCACCGTTAATAGGTCAGAGTTCCGTAACCCGTGTTTGACAATTCTATCCTCCAAGCTATGAAAACTAATAAGAGCTATTTTTCCTCCAGGAACTAGGGAGGGTGGTGCTTTGTGAAGCAAAGTTTCCAGGACTTGTAACTCATCATTCACTGCTAGACGTAGAGCTTGAAACACACGGGTTGCTGGGTGGATTCTACTATAGCGATATTTAGGTGGAACACAGGAGCTGATGGATTCTGCTAGTTCTGTGGTGGTAGAAAAAGGGCGGTTCTCGATGATGCGCCTAGCTATTTTTCGAGAAAGTCTTTCTTCACCGTAGTGAAAGAAAATATGGGTCAGTTCTTGTTCATCCCACCCATTAACTATATCAGCAGCGGTGAGAGATTGTTGCTGATTCATGCGCATATCCAGATTAGCAGTATTTCTAAAACTAAACCCCCTTACTGGATTATCCAAATGATAGGAACTAACTCCCAAATCTGCCAAAATTCCATCATAAGTATTGGGAGGGAAGAGAAAATTAGCAAAATTAGTGTGTAGAAAATCAACACGATCTCCAAACTCAGATAAATTGATTTTTGCTGCTTTCAGAGCGTCTAAATCCTGGTCAACCGCCATCACCTTAGTGTTGTCAGCAGCTTGTAATATTAACCGAGAGTGTCCACCACCACCCACGGTTAAATCCAAATAATTGCCACCCGCTTGGATAGTTAAACCCCTAATTAATTCCTCGCCCAGAACGGGAATATGAGAAAAAGCAAATTGATTTAATGGTGTTAATGGCGGGTTATTGATAACCATCAACTCATTTCTCCTGTATTAAAACATAAGGTTCTATAATTAACGCATTAAATCTTTTAGTGGGATTCCCATTCCAATCTCCTAACTGTATGGGAGAAGGCTTGCTAATTAATTGTTCATCAATCCACACCCCAACAGACTGGGTATTATCACTGGCGATCGCCTCTCCCACATCTAATAGGTCTAATCCCGATGCTACCACAATGATAGCATCTCTTTGCGCATGGGGGACTAACCATTCCCATTCTGCTTCATCTAGGTTCTCTGTTAGCTTTTCTTTTAAATCTGACATAATTTGCCTACCTACCCAAGTCATGTAACCTATTTATAGCTTCCGCACATTTACGAGTAACTGCTTCCAATTCCTCCTTACTTGTGGAACTAGGAGTTGCAATCAATTTACCAATTCTAATAGTTAAGGGAACCTTGCGGGGAATAGGTGTACCCGGTTGGACGATTTTTTCACTTCCCCACAAACTCACCGGTAATAGGGGAACCTTGGCTTTAGCAGCTAGTAGTGCGGCGCCTCGTTTAGGGTCATGAATACGCCCATCACTGGTTCTAGTTCCTTCTAAAAATACTCCCACTGCCCAACCATTTTCTAAATATTCCAGGGCGTATCTAATTGCTCCTCTATCTGCTGTACCGCGACTCACTGGATATGCACCATATAATTTAATAGCCTGGGCTAAAACAGGAATTTTGAATAATTCCTCTTTGGCCATATATGCTACAGGACGACATACACAATTAGACACTATGGGAGGGTCAAAGTAACTAGCATGGTTACTGACGATCACCAACCCACCTGTTTGGGGAACATTTTCCACCCCATAGATTTTGCCCCCAAAGTAAGCGTGTAACATGGGGCTGACCACAGACCATTTGAAAGCGTGGTAAAGTGCTAAACTAATTAAGGGTTCCCGTTCTCTGGTCACGAAAATAATTTAAAAGCGACTATATATTAGAATAGTTCATGGCGATCGCCTTTTGCCATCCTGCAGGACTAATTACCTTTTATTTCCCATGTCTAGAGAATTTTTTATTGGCAGTAGAGTTCGTTTAGTTACCCTACCCCCCTATATCAAAACTGCTGATCCCATGCCCATGTTACGTCCTCCGGATGTAGTTAGCATGAAAGAAGAAGGTATAGTTATTGACCTGAGACCGGGGGGATATTGGGTAGTGCGTTTTAGCCAGGGTACATTTCTGGTAGAAGGTCAATATATGGAAAGAGCAGATCATTGATTGTTAAGAATTAAGATGTTTTGAAAGTTCAATCGAATTTAGAGCGCGAATTCAATGTAGCATTGTTTCCTGTTAACCGCCATCTGTTTTTCTCTCCCAAACTATGCCCTTTCCAAGATCCAGTGGAATTTTACTTCATCCCAGTTGTTTTCCCAGTCGCTTCGGGATTGGAGACCTAGGGTTGGAAGCCTATCGTTTTATTGATTTTCTGCAGGAGAGCTATCAGCAGTATTGGCAAGTTTTACCCCTAGGTCCCACGGGCTATGGTAGTTCTCCTTACATGTGCTATTCTGCCATGGCGGGGAATCACTTACTAATTAGTCCGGACAAGCTAGTAAATGAGGGTTTGTTATGTGAGGCTGATTTTGCTGATTTACCCCAATTTACTGCTGATAAAGTAGATTTTGCACAAGTGATCCCCCAAAAAATCAGTTTGCTCCAGCGGGCATGCGATAATTTTAAAATAAGTGCTAATAGTCACCAAAGGGCAGCATTTGACCAATTTTGCCAGAGCAAAGGTTATTGGTTAAACAATTATGCCTTGTTTATGTCTATCAAAGATGCTCAAGAGGGAGAAGGCTGGTACAATTGGCCATTAGAACTAGCTAAGCGGGAGCCAGAAGCAATAAGCAAGATTGAGCAAGATTTAGCAGAACAAATATTCTATTACAAATTTATTCAATATGAGTTTTTTCGTCAGTGGTCAGAACTCAAAGAGTACGCCAACGAACGGGGAATAGGTATTATTGGGGATATACCCATTTATGTAGCTCATGATAGTGCTGACGTGTGGGCAAATCCCGAGTTTTTTGCCTTAGATACAAAGACGGGAGCGGTGGATCTAATGGCCGGGGTGCCACCAGACTATTTTAGCGCCACTGGTCAATTGTGGGGAAATCCGGTGTACAACTGGGAGGAATTAGAAAAGCAGGACTTTGCATGGTGGGTACAACGTTTTGAAGCCATACTAGATTATGTGGATATAATCCGCATTGACCACTTTCGGGGTTTTGAAGCCTATTGGGCTGTTCCCCAAGGAGAAGAAACTGCTATTAATGGGGAGTGGATAAAAGCACCTGGAAAAGAGTTTTTTGCCCTAGTTAAACAAAGACTTGGCAAATTGCCAATTCTAGCTGAAGATCTGGGAATTATCACCCCAGAGGTAGAGGCGCTAAGAGATGAATTTGAGTTTCCTGGAATGAAGGTATTACAATTTGCCTTCGGTTCCGATCCTGGCAATCCATTTCTACCCTTTAACTATCCCAGAAATGCTGTGGTCTATACTGGTACCCATGATAATGACACGACTGTTGGCTGGTTTAACACTGCCAACGACTACGAAAAGCAAAACCTGTTATTATACTTAGGTGGTGTTAGTAGTGATGGAATTAACTGGGACTTGATCCGACTAGCTTTGATATCCGTTGCTAATCAGGCAATCATTCCCCTACAGGATATTTTAGGGTTGGGAACGGAGTCCAGAATGAACTACCCGGGTACAACAGAAGGTAACTGGGAATGGCGTTATGAAGAAAGTGTGCTAAGTCAAGAACTGAGCAATCGTCTCAAGACCATCACTCAACTTTGTGGTCGATCTCCCAAAACTTCCTGATTTGGCTCCTGGGGGTGGGAGTTGATTAGGGTGGTAGGTGTGCACCCCCCAATAACCATCAAAATTGAAGGTTTTTAGATGCAATTCTAATTTCACCAGATCTCCCTGGTTTTCCCATTTGTTTAGGTTCTTCCTGATTGACCTTCATTACCACACCTCCAGCATTATTTGTTTTGACTATGAGTTCCCCAGTAGCTTCCCAATCCCTTTGGGATCCCTGGGTCAAAACTCCTTCAAATTTCGTTTTGCTATCGGCCACAACACGGATCCAAGCCTGCGAATTGACAAAAATACGAACCTGGACAAGATTATTCTTGGCATCAGTCCTGTCACTAACCAAAGTGACCATTGGACGCACTGTTACCATTTTAGTAGGGGATTTTTTATCAGACATATCGGTACTAGCTTGTAGGCGAGGTTCATTGTCGTTTCCTTTAGCTTCTATATTTTGAGTTAGGGATTGAGATAGACCAGTTACCGAACAAACTATGACAAGTATGTAGAGCAAATAAAGATGGAAAGGACGCAATTCTAAGAAAACCCGATTTCTATATCCATATCTAGGTTTAAAAACTAATTTTGGTGACCCCGTGGGGAAACTACTGGCTAACTCCACTCCATTTAAGCTCAGTGCATTAGCAAATTGTCTGATTAAACCCTGAATATAAACAGGTTCGGGGAGACTTGACAAGTCTCCTGCCTCAATTGCAGTGAGCAAACGACCGGGAATTCTCGTAGTCAAAACCACTTCATTTATAGACAACCCCTTTTCCTGACGTAAAGCTGCTAACTGACTCCCCAACTCCAAAAGTTTTTGTAACTGTTGCTCTTCTATTGAGAGGTTTTTTGGTTTGTGGGCCCTTTTAGGGAACCTTAACCATTTTGTAATTTTCAACATACTCCCCGTTCCTTAATCACTCCCTACCTGATTCCAATTACAAGTTAACTCAATTTTGTATCTGGTGGACCAGATGCTGTAATAAAATAATCTCGCTGGTTACAAGATGACGATACTTACCAATATCAGTAAATTTACCCTGTGAATTTTGCAGTTGGATTCTCCCTATTGCTCTGCGATTAAGGTGCACAACTGGATATCCCAACTGTTGAGCCACACGACGAATCTGACGGTTTCTTCCCTCCTGTAAAATAATCTCCAGTTTACTTTGGGTGACCCCCTGTTCGATTAATTTAACTTGAGCAGTTCGTGTTTTCCTCCCGTCTAACATTACTCCCTGACTCCACATCCTCAGAACGTTTGTTGGCGGATGTCCTTCCACTACAACATGATAGGTTTTGGGAATATCATGACTAGGATGAGTAAGAGCAAATGTTAGATCTCCATCATTGGTTAAGATTAATGCCCCAGTAGAATCAGCGTCTAACCTTCCGACAGGATGAATACCAGTACCCTGGCGTAATTTTGCCGGTAACAGATCTAAAACTGTTGTTCTACCTTGAGGATCATTACAGGTGGAAACCACTCCTGTGGGTTTGTTTAATAGTAAATACACTAAAGCTGGACGATTACCCTGTATTAAGGGTTTACCATCAATGGAGATTATATCCACTCTAGGATCGACCTTTTGACCCAAGCGCGCCAAAATTCCATTGATCCGCACTCGTGATTGTCCAATCATCTCTTCAGCTTCGCGACGGGAGGCTATACCCCATTGAGAAATAATTTTTTGTACCCTTGTTTCCATGGAACAATTTAAATTTAGTGTGCCTCCTAATTGATAAGATAAGTATGTACAGTGGAAAATAAGGTTGTCAAGATGACAAAACGAACCTTTCAGGGAGAAAAAAGTAGTAAGACCCGAATAATAACTAAGATTCTTAATGCAGCAATTAAGCTTTGGTTAAGATCTCAGTTAAGTGAGGTTTCCGAGCTAGAGATTAAGGTTGATACAGACGATCAGCAGTTGCTTTCTGGGCGTATCCCCAAAGTCTCCATTTTGGCGACTAAGGCAGTTTACCAGGGTATTCATATTACCCGTGTTCAACTTACAGCTCAGGAAATACATGTTAACCTTGGCTCTGTGATCCGAGGCCAACCATTACGACTGTTGTCAGTAGTGCCCGTGTTTGGTGAACTACTTATCAACGAGGTGGAACTAAATAGTTCCCTCCCTTCTCCGCTACTTTCTCATGCTATCAAAGAGACGGTACTTAAAACAATACCAGAACTTGGCAAAAAATACCAGTCTATTTTCTGGAATGAAATTGCACTCCATACCCAGGGTTTTATACTCCAAGGTGTGGCTCAAAGTGCTGGAAAGTCTGAGTCTTTAGGGGTTCGCGTCAAATTACAACTGGTGAGTGGGCAAGAAATAAAATTAACACTGTATAAAGACATCTATAGTCCATGTCAAGCTGCAGAAGGTGAGATTGATCATATTGAAGAACTTTTACATCTGGGTTCAGATGTAGATTTAGAGGAATTGAGTCTGGAATCGGGACAGATTTCCTGTCGAGGAAAGATTAATGTCAATCCATGAAACCATACTGACACTTGTGTTAATCAATTAGGGGTAATATTAGGGTGATAAAATAATAAACCAGGGGAGCGGTAAAAATATAACTGTCAGTGCGGTCTAATATTCCACCATGCCCGGGGATCAACTGTCCAGAATCTTTTACCCCTGCATCTCTTTTAAGTAAAGATTCGGTCAAATCTCCTAACAAACTGGCAATCCCAATTAATAAACCCAATGTTAGACCAGTCAGGAAGAAATAAGGCAAATTGAGAAAATATGACCCCCACAAAGCTAAGACCAGACTACCCACCATACCAAAAATCGCCCCTTCCACGGTTTTTTTGGGACTGATACTGGAAAGAGGAGTTCTGCCAAAATATTTACCAAATATATAAGCACCAATATCAGCAGCCCAAATACACAAAAAAGTTAGTATGGTAAAGGTGAAACCCCGGGGTAAATCGTCTAGTTTAATTTGTGCAAGTTGGGTATTAAATAAGTAGTCATATAAGTAATTACCCAAGTTAACATACCCATCCTGAATATTTCGCAGTCTCACCCAATAACTGGGTAAATAACCAACATAAAACAAACCCATAATAGAAGCAGAAATATCCGCAATTGTAGCAAGTTGCGGTTGAAAAAGTAGGTAAAAACAAATAAGAGTTCCTGCTATGGGCATAATTGCATCCGCTAAACTAGGTTGGAAATTACAAATGCCTAATAAAATTAAACTGACAGAGATGGTAGTTTTAGCAGCGGGCCTCATTCCTCTAGAACGAACTAAATTAAAATATTCCAGTTGACCAAAAAACACAATTATACCAATAGCTATCGTGAAATACCAACCTCCCAACAACGTGCAAGATACAGCAAGAACAATAGCAATAATTCCACTAATAATTCTGGACCAAGGCATGGCAAAAATAATATTTGAGATTTTCGACTTTGGATTCAATCAAGTTTTTCACCACTAAGGATAAAAATAGGATCCGTAGACACAAGGGTTTGAGAAAAACCTCTGGTTTCCAATCGGTTGACAGCAGACTGCATAACTTCTATATTTCTAGCTGTCAACTCTGATAGGGTTTGAGATATGGCATATAGACTCTCTAGATTAGCAGCTGTAGCAACTACACGACCAGATAGGGGTAAATAATTCCAGATGGCTTGTAAAGTTTCTTTGATAGCTCTCCCCCCTTCTATACAAACACGATCAGGAATCGTTTGTATACTATTTAGGCAATCTGGAGCAGTCCCCTCTACCACTCTAATATTTTTTACTTGAAAGCGATCGCAATTACGCTTGATTAAATTGGCGACTTCCTCATCTCTTTCCACAGCTATCACCTGTCCCTGGGGACATAATAAACCTACTTCTATGGCAATTGTCCCCGTACCAGCTCCCACATCCCACAATACAGAATCCGGTTTAAGACGCAGTTGGGAAATCAACAACAATCGCAATTCTCTTTGACTAAAAGGTATACCCGGTAAATTTTCAAATAGGTCATCGGGTATACCAGGGCTAATATAGGGCCAAAGTTGGCAAGGCATAGGTTACTAAAGGTAAAATTTTAACCTGGAAGCATTTCAGGGATAGATGATCTACCCCTGGTCAACTTATAGCCATAGCGAGGGCGATCCAGAACGCCTACCTGACTAAGTATTTATCACGTCCCCGATTGCCAGGAATTTATATACTCGATTTGAGCTACTGTTAAAGTATCAATTGCAATACCCAAGGCTTGCAATTTCAACTGGGCAATTTCTTGATCTACTTCTTTGGGTATGGAATATAGACCTGGTGATAATTTACCTTGGTTTTTTACTAGGTATTCACACGCTAAGGCCTGGTTGGCAAAACTCATATCCATTACTGCACTGGGATGTCCTTCCGCAGCAGCTAGGTTAACTAAACGACCTTCACCTAGTACAATAACTGATTTGCCACTCTGGAGTACATATTGTTCTGTAAAGGGTCTAACTACTTTGATTTCCTTGGCTTGGGAAGCTAGATATTTTAGATCTAATTCTATATCAAAGTGTCCAGAGTTACACACTATTGCCCCGTCTTTCATGGTGTCGAAGTGTTCACCTCTGACCACATGTTTATTACCCGTTACAGTAATAAACAGATCGCCTTGGGATGCTGCTTCGGACATGGGTAACACACGAAAACCATCCATTACTGCTTCAATTGCTTTAATGGGGTCAATTTCTGTGACAATAACGTTTGCACCTAGACCACGGGCACGCAGGGCGGTTCCTTTACCACACCACCCATAACCTGCTACCACAATGGTCTTCCCTGCTAGTAATATATTAGTAGCACGAATAATACCATCTAAGGTGGATTGACCTGTACCATAGCGGTTATCAAAGAAATGCTTGGTATCAGCATCATTGACGTTCATTGCTGGAAAGGTCAATACACCATCATTCAACATTGCTCGTAACCGAACAATACCTGTTGTGGTTTCTTCCGTTGTTCCAATGAGATCTGCTATTTGATGTTGGCGTTCTTGAACTAAGGTAGCAACTACATCACTACCATCATCAATAATAATATTTGGACGGTGATCTAAGGCAATTTGTACGTGACGACTATAGGTTTCAGCGTCTTCCCCTTTGATGGCAAATACTGGAATGCCATAATCACTCACTAAGCAAGCAGCTACATCATCTTGAGTTGATAGGGGATTACTAGCAATTAGAACCGCATCAGCGCCACCTGCTTTGAGGGCAATCGCTAAATGTGCTGTTTCGGTAGTTACGTGGGCGCAGGCGACCAATCTCAAACCAGCAAAGGGCTTTTCTTTTTCAAAGCGATCGCGGATTTGTTTGAGTACGGGCATTTCTCTACCGGCCCAGTCAATACGTTGTCTTCCCAAGGGAGCTAGAGCAAGGTCTTTAACCTCGTGCTTTAATCGGGGAGCAGTTACAGTCATGAAAAGTTATCCTCTATAAAAAAATCCTATTTGTCTGGAGCTATTGGTCTGGGGAGGGATTTTAAACTTCCGCCTTTTGACCGATCACCTTGGACAAGGGGTTAAGAAACCTTTACGTACTTTAACAAGATTTTCCCCAACTGGCAAACTTTTGGTTAAATTACATCAACCTTGTAAGAATCGACTGCTGAATTTTTTGGTTAATAACATTCAGATCAAATTTTTGTTGGCTAAGCTGTTGTGCATAACTAGCAATATTTTGGATTTGTTGTTGTTGGTCAAAACAATATTTAATTATACTTGCCAACTCATGAGGTTGATTAGGTGTAACTAAAAAACCATTTGTGCCATTTTCTATTAGTTCTACAGCTCCTCCAGATTTAGCTGCGATGACTATTTTACCACAGAGCATACCTTCCACAATAACTCTTCCAAAAGGTTCAGGTGCAATGGATGTATGGGTGATTAAATCACAAGCTGACATTAATTGTGGTATATCCTGACGAAAGCCTAAAAATTTAACTCGGTGTTCCAATTGTAGGTGATGAACTTTTTGGTGTAATTCCCGAACATACTCATGTTCCCCAAATAAAGCATCTCCCACCAGAATAGCTATGATATTGTCTGGAACATGGGCTAATGCTTCTATCAGAATATGCTGTCCCTTCCATGGAGATAACCTACTGAAATGTCCAATGACAAATTTATTCTCTACTGCTAAAGTGTTTCGTATTTGCTGGGTTTGATATTCTGACACTTGATAGTTTTTCGTATCAAATCCATTATATACAACTTCTACCAGTTGAGAGATTCCGCCGGCTTGAATAAATGCGTCCTTACTAGATTGAGAGTTAGCAATCACTAAAGATGCAAACCTATTGGCAAAATTAACAGCGATTTGTAAGTTAATGTGACTAAAATGTTCTAAAGACAAAATATCATGTAGATGGTAAACCAAGGGGACACGAGTCAAAAAACTAGCAATTGCTCCTACAACTAAAGCCTTTTGGGTGTTAGCATAGATTAAATCATAGTTTTTAGCATGGCAAATAACTGCATTAATAAGAGGGATAATGTGTTGTATACCAATCAAGCTAGATAAAAAACTACTTTTCTTTCTAATAGGAATACTTTGAGTTGTTAAAACCTCCACAGGAATTTGATAGTTTTCTAATAGCTTTCTAAAATCACCATCAGCAAATAAACCCACTAAACAACTATCACCAAAAGGTTTAGCAATATCTAATAGACATAACTCTGCACCACCTGGTTTACCACTTTGGTCTAAAAATAGAATCTTCATAATTATCTTATTTATGGAATACAATTACTTGTCTCACCCTTTGAGCAATATTAGTCCAATCATAGTTTTCAGCAGCATAATTTCTACATTCTTCCCTAGAGGGTAAAACAATCTTTGCTAACATTACTTCCTGCAATTTATTAGCAAGACTATCAACCGCGATGGAATCAGTAATTAACTCAGGTGTAAAGGGTTGTAAAATTTCTGGCATTCCCCCCACAGGAGTACATAAAACAGGAGTTCCACAAGCCAAAGACTCTAGAATTGCCAGTCCAAAACCTTCAAAAGATTGACTTGGCATCACAGTCAAATCAGCTGCTTGGTAGGCTATAGGTAACTGTTGATCTGGTAAAAATCCTAAAAATCTGACTTGATTTTCCAATCCCAATTCCACCACTTGTTTCTCCAGAGAAGTTTGTATATGTCCCCTTCCAGCAATAGCTAACCAAATATCTGGAACTACAGGCTTAATTTTTGCTATTGCTGTCAAGAGTTTATCAATTCCCATACGATGTACTAGACGACGAGAGGTAAATAATATCTGTCTTTCAGTTGGCCAACCCAGTTGTTCTCTCGCTGCTAAACGGGATAAATTATTTTTAAAATGTTTCACATCTACTCCCCCAGGAATAACATGTATTTTTTCCCAGGGAACCTCATACTGTTGATGTAAAATGTTCCCAAAAGCTCGACTTAAAACTATAAAGCGATCGCATTGGTTATAGGTATTTTTTTCCACCAAGTGTTGCTTGATCCAAATAGTCAGTTGTTTATTTAATAGTTCCTCTTGACTTTCAGCGGCCCATGGACCATGGAAATTAAATGTAATTGGCAATCTCTTGGGTAAAAGATCTAAAATAGGAAAGCTATACAATGCAAAGTGTAAGTTAACTGCATCAAAGTGATTGAGGTTAATTTGTCGAAAGCTACTGCGAATAGACCATAATCTTTGCCAAATCTTGCTATGGGGAGATGCGAGATTACGTAACCTAATATTGGCAATAGATATATCCTCTTGTTTAGGTAGACCAACTCCACATAATTCAATCTGGTCTTGGTTAATAGCCAATTTATGAATTAGTTCATAAATATACCTTTCCATTCCCCCTGGTGTGGTAGGGAACCAACCGCTCCCGACGGTGAGGATAGAAGCGGAATTTAATACTGATTTTGTACTTATATCTTCCACCTAAAAATCTCCTTTGATAAATCGGTCAACAGTACTGATTAACAACATCAACTTACATGTGTTCAAATCCGGTCAAAAATCCCGGTTCAATCATGTCTTTATAATTCAAAATAATTGAATGTTAAGTACCCAGTTAACCCATCTATCCTAGGAATTATTTTTAACCCATATTTTGTAGAAGAGGGTCTACTATTTGATAGTAAGTAGGGAGGCACAATTATTTGTAGGATGGGTTAGTGGTAGGGTAACCCGTGGGGGGTTTCGTTCCTCAACCCAACCTACGTTCATGTTTAATTCCACTCACCCGGTTAGGGGTAGATTCAGGTTTAGGTTCAAAATCTCACCTTATATAAGGCTATTATTTCCCCTACATTTAATTGTTCCTTCACTATTTTACCTCCTTGGGATTTAATAGTTTTTTTCCAGTCGCTGGTAGTTTCTAAAAACACCTCCGTGCCTAAATAGGTTTCCAAAACTGCCCAATCTTCTGCTACTGGTTGAACTGAATTGATAGTGTCAAAGACAAAATTTCCACCAGGTTTTAAGACCCGTTTTACCTCCTCCAGTACCAATTGCCAATATTCCAAAGGAAAGTAATAACTAAATCCTGTAGCAATGACTAAATCAAACTGTGCTGCATCATATTCCAAACAATGAGCTGCTCCTAATTCCACACCCTTAAACAGCTTAGAATTTAATTGGGAACCCCGAGAATTTAAAGCATCCCTGGCTATATTGCTAATTTCCTGTCCGTGGAAATATGCTTGCCAATCTCGCCAAGGATATATTAAAAAACTAACTCCGCAACCAATATCTAAACAGTGTTGATTTTTTTGAGGTTGGGCAATTTCCCAAAACGGGGTGGCAATTTTTGATGATAGGATCCCACTTTTCCATTCTTGATAAATGGACATTTGTTTGATTTCCTCTGGTAGTTCAAAGGGTTGATTTTGATATTCTTGATTGAATCGATGAGCTACCTGTTCTATTCTCTGTTGCCATTTGTCCGCAGAATAGCTGTTTTTAAAAATATGGGAGAGTGAATTTTTAGACATGATTTCTCCGTAACTTAATTAAACCCTAGCTAATAATGGTGCAGCACCCAACAGAGTTTGGGTGTAAGGATGCTGGGGATGGGAAAATATTTCCTTCGTTTTTCCTAACTCTACTATTTTACCACTATTCATTACAGCAATGCGATCGCACAAAAACCTAGCCAACCATAAGTCATGGGTAATAAATAGGTAAGTTAGGTCAAATTCCGCCTTTAATTGTAACATTAAATCCAAAACCTGGGTTTGGACACTAGCATCCAACATACTCACAGGTTCATCACAGATCACTAATTTAGGGCGGGTAATCAAAGCTCGCGCTATGGCTACCCGTTGTTGTTGTCCCCCCGATAAATCTGCTGGATAACGGCGATAATAAGTTTGCCAAGGAGTTAACCCCACTTTTTCTAACATCCATACAACCTCTTCTTCGGCCTGTTTTCCACGGGCTATTTTGTGAATTAATAGGGGATCTGCTATACTTTCTCCCACGGTCATAGCTGGATTTAAACAAGCATGGGGATCTTGAAATATCATTTGAATTTCCCTGCGGAAACTGCGAACTTCTTCACGGGATAATCTGGTTAATTCTTGCCCTAAAAATTCCACTTTTCCACCCGTGGGAGGAATCAATTGTAAAATGGTTCTAGATAGGGTACTTTTACCACAACCTGACTCTCCCACCAGACCTAATATCTCTCCTGGATATAATTCTAGGTTAATGCCATCTACTGCTTTGATTGTTTGCTGTTGACTCTGAAATAATCGCTCTAGAAAATTCGGCTCTATACTATAATACTGTTGTAATTCTGTGATTTTAAGGATGGGATTTTCTTTTTTCTCCTCTTCTCCCACACCTACTGGTTCTTGCTGAATGTGTAGAGCTGCTCTTAATAAAGATTGGGTGTATTCATGCTGTGGTTGTTTAAATACACTCTCTGTTTTACCCATTTCCACTATTTTACCCTGGTACATCACCCCAATGCGATCGCAGTATTCTGCTACCATTGCTAAATCATGGGAAATCAACAACAAGCCCATATTATCTTCTGCACACAGTCTAGTTAGTTCTTGTAAAATCTGGGCAGAAACAGTTACGTCTAAACTAGTTGTTGGTTCATCCGCAATAATTAACTTGGGATTGAGTAACAAAGCTAAAGCAATAGCTACTCTTTGACGCATTCCTCCACTAAACTCATGGGGGTACTGACTCCAACGACTTCCAGGAATTTTTACTTTTTCTAAGGTAGCCAAAACTCTTTCCTTAGCTTGTTTTTTAGTCAGTTGTGGTGAATGTGCAGCCAAGGTTTCCAAACAGTGTTCACTAATAGTCATTAGTGGGTCTAACCTGGTCATAGGATCTTGAAACACCAAAGCCACCGCTTCACCTCGAAACTGTCGCATTTGAGCAGGAGTTAAATTTAACACCGAACTCTCACGAAAATTTACCTGACCTTGAACCCGACTATGGTCAGGCAATAATCGCATAATTGCCCGACCAATAGTAGATTTACCACAACCAGACTCACCCACCAAACCAATCTTTTCTCCTGGTTTTAGACTAAAGGATACATCATTAACCGCCCAGATTGGAGTTTGGTCATAATCTTGAGGATAAGCTACACAGAGATTTTGAATATTCAATAGGGATTCAGTCATAGAGAAATTTGCTCAGTACCACAATGATAACAATAGGGTAACTTCTTATAAGTCAAGTTATGGCAATGGTGACATTCCACATACTGGTAATAACCACAATGGGGACAATGGGCCTCACGAGACCTAAGGTTTCTTCCACAGTTGATGCACTGGGAGTTCTGTACTCTTTTACCAGCTTGAATTTTACTATTAAAAACTACATTCCTTTGCAACAACTTAATAATCCCAAACCCGACTAGGGGAATCACTACAATATAAACATAGCTAACTAAGAATAGTAACCCCCCCAATAAGCTACTAATAATATCTACTAAGAATTTAAATACTACGCCAACTTGCAGAAATTCCAAGACTTTGATAACTAGGGGAATCACAAATATAACTAGTAAATGCCAGCTAATTAGAGATACTAGTCCATACCCTTGGCGTTGTGACCTACCATAAATGAATGAAGCGATGAAAATTAAAGGTAATAGGAATATAGCTTGCAGGGTTACTTGAATGCTGGGATACCAAAATGAGGCTGTTTTATAGCCATTAACTAAGTTAGAAAATTGAATTTTATCCTGCAAAAACGAGAGAAATTTGCCACTTGCTGGTCGGTTGAGTAGCTGATTTTTTCTCTTTTTATTTTCCTCTTTAAATTGGGCAATTTGCCTTGTATTACTATCTAGTTTTTGCCTAGCTTTATCAGCTTCTACTTGGTTGATGGACTTGCTATCAGGTTGACGAGCTATTTTTTCCAGAAGAGTGGAATCATATTGTCTACGAATCTTGGCATTTTCCCCCCCTAAACCATTGATTTTTTCTTGGGTCTGATTAATGGTTTGTAAAAATTGCCGATTTTGAACGGTATTTAAATTGTCTTTTAATAGGCCATAGTTCAGGCATATTTCTGACACTTTCCCTAATCTTCCTTGTTCTTGCTGTTTATATTTTGCGTTAAAGTTGGGCTGATTATTTTCTACTAATGAATTAGTAATTATTTCATAATCTTTAGTTGCTGAGGTTTGCTCTTGATAACCCTTCCATTCATTATGACAGGGATAAGTTTCGTCAGGAGTAAGATGCCATCTACCAATACTATCCAATCCTGTAAATACATTAATTAGAATAAAAACGTCTATTATGATAATAACTATCAAGCTGGCCTTATTTAATGGTTCTCGATTAAGCGTGCTAGTTTTATTAAAAAACTTGCTAAAAAGATTACGTACTTTGTTTAACATATTAAATCTGTCAGTTAGTTGTTAAGTTTTCTAGTAGTGTTGTTTATTTGCGAAAGTTACATGCTTGTGCTACCAAAAATAATGACTTTCCAACCAACTGTATCATCTTTTTGACTTCTCATTCATTAGAACCGTAGGAGGAAAATTCGCGGGGTGTAATATTGGGTGGTGCGTCCCACCCATGGGAAATATTAGATCCGAGCTCTCCAGGTTGCGAGTCCTTCGCGAGCTGGAGAGCTTTGAGACTTAAATTTTACAGTAGGGAACAGGAGAGGGAAAATGTATTAATAAACCATATTCCAAACCTGCTACCACTGCTTGATAGGAAGCTTCCAAAATATTAGTGGATACTCCTACGGTTGTCCAACGTGCTTGACCATTACCAGACTCAACTAGGGCGCGGGTTTTGGCAGAGGTGCCCACATTACCATTGAGAATTCTGACTTTGTAGTCTGTTAGTTCAAACTCGCCAATTTGAGGGTAAAAATTCAACAGCGCTTTACGCAACGCTGCGTCTAAAGCTGCAACAGGACCATTTCCTTCTGCTACCTCTAAAATATTTTCTCCCCCCACACCTACCTTAATTGTCGCTAGGGAGTTAGTGATGTTTTTTCCCTCAGCTAGATCACAATGTACTCGAAAACCTTGGACTTCAAAGAACTGTTGTTTGAGTCCTAATACTTCATACATTAATAGGACAAAACTAGCTTCTGCAGCCTCAAATTGATAGCCTTCATTTTCTAGTTCCTTAATGCGTCTGAGAATTTCCTTGGTTTTCGGGTCATGTTTATCTAATTCTATGCCCAAAGTTTTCGCCTTGGCTAAAACATTACTCACCCCAGCTTGTTCAGAAATCACGATTCGACGGAGATTGCCCACTTGCTCCGGTTGGATATGTTCATAGGTGAGAGAATTACGCTCCACAGCTGAGACATGAATGCCACCTTTATGAGCAAAAGCTGAACGTCCTACATAGGGCGCGTGGTCATCTGGTGCTAAATTAACCACTTCACTCACAAAACGACTTGTGGGTGTTAATTGACTTAGTAGATTTTCGCCAATACAATTATAACCTAATTTTAATTGTAAGTTGGGAATTAAAGAACAGAGATTAGCATTGCCACAACGCTCACCATACCCATTTATCGTCCCCTGAACCATTGTAGCTCCCGCCATTACAGCTGTAATAGCATTAGCAACTGCCATTTCTCCATCATTGTGAGTATGGATACCAATATGAGCATTTGATGACCAGTCAGAAATTGACTTGCTAACGATAGTAACAACTTGGGAAACCTCCTGGGGGAAAGTTCCACCATTAGTATCACATAAAACTAACCACTCAGCACCGCACTGAGCAGCTGTTTTGATGGTCTGTAAGGCATAATCTGGATTTTGCTTATATCCATCAAACCAATGCTCGGCATCATAAATTACCCGCTTACCTTGGGAACGTAAATACTCGATGGTATCACCAATCATGGACAAATTCTCATCCAAAGAGGTCTTAATGCCCTCTGTAACGTGTAGATCCCAAGATTTGCCAAAGATTGTCACCCAAGTTGTACCCGCAGCTAAAATCGGTTCTAGCATGGGTTCATTAATAGCTTGGGAAAAAGGACGACGGGTGGAGCAAAAGGGGACTAGTTGAGCTTGCTGTAGAGGATTTTTCCCCACTTGCCAAAAAAACTCTATATCCTTGGGATTAGCGCCTGGCCAACCACCTTCTATAAAGGGTACACCTAATTGATCCAGTTTATGGGCAATACATAATTTATCTTGTATAGATAATGACAAACCTTCCCGTTGACTGCCGTCTCGGAGAGTAGTGTCATAGATGAGAATTGGCGTGGAGAGAGCTTTAGTCATAAAGCAAAGATCTGGTAAACTACTACCTATTTTCTATGTTCTTTAATCACTGTACAATTTGGTGCGAGTCAAATTGACCATCAACTCCTACCTGTTATCCCCAAAGTGAGATATGATTTGTTCTTAGCCTGTCAAATCTGGATTTTAGGTAGTTTGAAAATGACACATCATGGATTTTCACGGTCAAGGTTCTCAGCCAGCTTGCACACCGGAAACTTATAAAGGAGATAAACAAGATGGGTAAATGGACACCATTAGTTTTAATGGCTGGAGGCGTGGCAATCCTAGTGGGCACCCTATTGGGGATTAACTTTCCCATGGGTGGAGACCAGTCTGCTAATGTTCCCCCAGAAAGGCGTGCTTCCGGCGTTCTCCCAGCTAATATTAATGTTAACACATCTGCTCCGGGAGAGGATGGGGAATCTGCTAATAGAAATAATCAAAACAATTCGGAAAGTGCCAATAACACGGATATCCCCGATGACGTTCCCAATACTCCCAGAGGTGCTAGGGTAGCTCAAAGCAATTCTACTACCGGTTCACCCAGAGATTCTAGTACCACCCAAGACCTGAACAACAGTGATGGATCTAGCTCTGATATAAATAATGGATCGGAATCTGTTAGAATTAATCGAAACAAACGACCTATTCGTGCTTTGTGGTAGTAAAGTAATCATATAAGGTGTAATCTAGGTTAGGGGGCTAAAGCCCCCAGTCTACCATTAATAGCTAATAATGGCTAAATAGATACTGATAAATACTGAGTAATGAATACGGATATTTTGATTATTGGTGGTGGTGTTATTGGCTTGGCCTGTGCTGTAGAGTTGAAGTTAAGGGGTGAAAATGTTACGGTTTTATGTCGTAATTTTACTGAAGCAGCTGGTCATGCAGCAGCAGGTATGTTGGCTCCTGATGCTGAAAACATAGCCAATGAAGCCATGTTGACCCTGAGCAAGCGATCGCTTTATTTATACCCAGAATGGGTTAGTAAGTTGGAAGAGTTAACAGGGTTGAGTACGGGTTATTGGCCTTGTGGTGTTGTTGCTCCCGTGAGTCAAAAACCAACTAATTACACCCCAGGTTACTGGTTGGATAAATCAACAATTGAGCAATATCAACGGGGTTTAGGATCGGATATAATTGGTGGTTGGTGGTATCCTGAAAACGGACAGGTGAATAATCAGTCCCTAATTCAGGTTTTACGTTCAGCAGCAGAGTCTTTAGGGATTGAGTTCCAGGATGGGGTTACTGTTGAGGCAATTCTACAGCAACATTCCCAGATTATGGGGGTTCAAACCAACAAGGGTTTATTCCACGCTGGTCACTACATCCTAGCTGCTGGTGCTTGGTCAAATCAATTGTTACCTTTACCAGTGCGCCCCTGTAAAGGACAAATGTTGCGGTTGCGCGTGCTGGGAATTGTGCAAGAAATACCTCTAACAAGAGTGCTATATGGTGAAAATGTTTATATTGTGCCTCGAAAAGACGGTTCTATTCTTGTGGGTGCTACCGTGGAAGAGGTGGGCTTTACACCCAATAACACACCAGCGGGGATTCAAAATTTACTCAACCAGTGCACCCGGTTGTACCCGTCCCTAGCAGATTATTCCCTAGAAGAGATGTGGTGGGGTTTCCGTCCAGCTACACCCGATGAATTGCCCATTTTGGGTGAAAGTTACTGTCAAAACCTGACCATGGCCACTGGTCATTATCGCAATGGGGTTTTGTTAGCACCAGTGACAGCCAAACTACTAGCTGACCTGATTGTGTCCCAAAAACCCGATCCTCTGCTCAACCATTTCCATTATTCCCGCTTTGAACATTCATCCGTGCCAAACATACCATTCACTCATTCCGCTAATTTTACTGACAGCAAAGCTAATAATTCATACTTAAAATTTCCAGAATTTAAGCAGATAGATTCAGAATTAAAGATTGGTCACAAGGTCTTCCATTCCAGATTAATGACCGGGACAGGAAAATATCGCAGTATGGGGGAAATGCAAGCAAGCATTAATGCTAGTGGTTGTCAAATAGTTACCGTAGCTGTGCGCAGGGTGCAAACTAATGCTCCTGGACATGAAGGTTTAGCAGAGTCCTTAGATTGGAGTAAAATTTGGATGTTACCCAATACAGCTGGATGTCAAACCGCCCAGGAGGCCATCCGAGTAGCTCGCTTAGGTAGGGAAATGGCTAAATTGTTAGGACAAGAAGATAATAACTTTGTTAAATTAGAGGTCATACCCGATCCTAAATACCTGTTACCTGACCCCATTGGTACCTTAGAAGCAGCAGAGCAACTGGTAAAAGAAGGTTTTGCGGTTTTACCCTATATCAATGCCGATCCAATGTTAGCAAAGCGCTTGGAGGAAGTAGGATGTGCCACAGTTATGCCCTTAGCAGCTCCCATAGGTTCAGGACAAGGATTAAAAACCAGTGCCAATATCCAGATTATCATAGAAAATAGTAAAATACCAGTAGTGGTAGATGCGGGAATTGGCTCACCTTCAGAAGCAGCACAAGCTATGGAGTTAGGAGCTGATGCCTTATTAATTAATAGTGCGATCGCCCTAGCACAAAATGCACCAGCGATGGCCTATGCTATGAACCTAGCCACCACAGCGGGAAGAATGGCATACCTAGCAGGTAGAATGCCAATCAAAGAATATGCCAGTGCCAGTTCACCTACAACAGGAACCATCACATCCTTGTAGGTGATGCTGATGGATTCAAAAAATTGTTAGAATATAACTAGAATGTAAATGGATATTTTCCACACAAAGCCAGTAGGCGAGGCCATACATGCTTATAAATACCTTACTTATTTCCTCTCAAATCCCTAACTTAAATTACTCATCCACCACAGAGCGGTTTGACCAAACCTGGGAAGCTCCATTAGCAACCTTATTGGGGTTGGGGCGTGCTGCTGGTGCGGACTTTGTGGAGTTTTTTTTAGAGCGTCGTAATTACATTAGTTGTTTAGCAGAAGAAGATATTATCACCAGTATTTCACCTAGTTTCAGCACAGGTGCGGGTGTGAGAGTATTCCATGGTAAAGCGGATTGTTACGTTAGCACCAACAATCTCACCTTTGCGGGTTTAAAAGCAGCCTTAGAAAAGGCACTTTCCATACTAGGCTTACAATTACCCATAGCAAATGCCTTCATCCCTGAAATCTACCTGGAATTGTTCCGAGACTATGGCAATAAAAGAGGAAAAGACAGTTGGTTACCCCTGTGTACCACAATTAGGGAAATGGGGGAAATACTGCTAGAGGGTACAGCCCAATTGCATAAAAAAGCCACTCACATTCAATCTCGTCGTGCCAGCTATTTTCGTGATTGGCAAGAAGTATTAGTTGCAGCCAGTGATGGTACATTTGCTCGGGATATTCGCCTGACTCAATCCGCAGGTTTTAGCCTTCTATGTGCTGACGGATCTCACCGTACCTCCATCAGTGAAAGAGCAGGCAATACCAGCGATCCTAACTTCCTCAAAAGCTGGGATTATGAACAGTCAGCAGACCAAATTGCCGAATCAGCTGGTAAAATGCTTTATGCTGACTACGTAGAATCAGGGAATTACCCCATTGTCATGGCCAATCACTTTGGCGGGGTAATATTTCATGAAGCTTGTGGACACCTACTAGAAACCACCCAAATAGAAAGAAAAACCACCCCATTTGCGGATAAAAAGGGCGAGAAAATTGCCCATGAAAGTCTAACAGCTTGGGATGAAGGGAGATCAGATAATGCTTTTGGCACAATTGACATGGATGATGAGGGAATGCCAGCCCAAAGAACATTACTCATAGAAAAAGGAGTTCTCAAAAACTTCTTAGCTGATCGAACCGGGTCTATGAGAACTGGACACCCAAGAACAGGTAGTGGTCGCCGTCAAAATTATACCTTTGCTGCTGCCAGTCGCATGAGAAATACCTATATTGCTCCTGGAGAATACACCAACGAAGATCTGTTTGCTTCCATCGACAAAGGTATTTACTGCAAGAAAATGGGTGGAGGTAGTGTAGGTGCAACTGGGCAATTTAATTTCAGCGTTGATGAGGCCTATCTCATAGAAAATGGGAAAGTCACCAAACCTTTAAAGGGCGCTACCCTAATTGGAGAAGCTAAGGAAATCATGAACAAAATTTCCCTTTGTTCCCAGGATTTAGAATTGGCACCTGGTTTTTGTGGTTCTGTGAGTGGTAGCATTTACACCACAGTAGGACAGCCACATATTAAGGTAGATTCCATTACCGTGGGGGGGAGATAGTTTGGGATCACATATCGATAACCAATAACAAAGTTTAAATACTAGAATTCTCATGTCTAATATCCAACAAGTCGCTAAAAACGCCCAGGAAACCGCTAAAAAACTGGGTATTGAAAAATTCGATATTTATGGTTCAACTGTAGATGACACCAGCGTACAAGTTGACCAAGGAGAACCCAAACAGGTAAAAGCTTCCAATCGTTCTGGGGTGACAGTCAGGGTTTGGAACGAGGAGAATACAATGGGTGTTACCAGCACCACAGACGTGGATCCCAAAGGTTTAGAATTAGCCTTGCAAACTGCTTATGAAGCTAGTTTCTTTGGGGTGAAGGAAAATGTTCCTGACTTTAGTCCAGAAGCAACATTGCCCATTGAAAGTACATCCAAAGAGAAATTTGCTCAAGCACCTGTTTCGGAACTGATTGACAAACTGCTATTGGCGGAAAAAGAACTTTTAGACTCCCACCCTGCAATTAATGGTGTACCTTATAATGGCTTATCTCAACGAGACATAGAGCGGTTCTATCTCAATAGTAATGGTGCACTAAGAAAAGAGTCTCACTCTTTAGCCTCAATTTATTTGTACAGTAAAACAGAACAAGAAGGGAAAAAACCTCGCAGTGCTGGTGCTTATCGGGTAAAAGAAAATTTAGGCAATTTAGATATTGCAGGTTGCATCAAAGAAGCAGCAGATAAAACTATCAGTCATTTGGATTACCAAAAAGTTAAAACTGGTAGATATGAGGTAGTTTTTTCTCCTGAAGCTTTTTTGAGTTTATTGGGTGCGTTCTCTAATTTATTTAATGCCCAAAATATTCTAGATAATCAAAGTTTATCCCAGGTAGATGACCTAGGGAAGCAAATTGCCTCTCCTTTACTTTCAGTTTATGATGACGCCTTGCATCCAGCTAATGTAGGAGCAGAAACCTTTGATGGAGAGGGTACACCTACCCGTCAAATAAAGCTAATAGAAAAGGGAATTTTAACCAGTTTTTTACACAGTGCGGGAACTGCCAAAAGACTCAATGCTCAACCTACAGGTAATGCCAGCATTGGTGCCAAAGTAACTGTGAGTCCTAATTTTTATCATGTGTTTGCTGCTAATACAACTGAAAAAGAATTCAGTTTACAAACAGCAGAAAATGTGATACTAATTGATGATTTACAGGCTCTTCATGCGGGTGTTAAAGCTTTACAAGGTTCTTTTTCCTTACCTTTTGATGGTTGGTTAGTGAACAAGGGCGAAAAAATCAGCATTGATTCAGCAACCGTGGCGGGGGATTTTCTGGAACTATTGAAATCTATTGTTTACATAGAGAAAGAACCAGAATTAACACCGGGGGGAGTTTGTCCCAGAATTTGGGTAGGTGAACTTTCCATTACTGGAGACTAGGTTCTTGAGATTTCTACTTGGTCAAAGATTTAGTGAGGATAGATTATGAACAATTGTATCTTAATGGTAGAGATTTATGATGAACCTCAATTGAGACACACAACAGAGGGGTTAGAAGTCACAGAGATGATAGTTCATGTACCAGGATTACGTACTGATGACCCTACCCATCCCTTAAAAGTAGTAGGTTGGGGGAATTTAGCCAAGGATATTCATCAGAATTATCATGCAGGTGACCGGGTGATTTTAGAGGGACGTCTGGGAATGAACACCTTTGATCGTCCTGAAGGGTTTAAAGAAAAACGCGCTGAGTTGACAGTGCAAAAAATTCACCCTGTCACCAAAAATACGGGAACTAGTCAATCAGCTGCACAACCTTCCCAAGAGACCCCCAACTATCAAGCAAGTAGACCCACTCCCACCCCAACAGAAACAGCACCTTCAGTAACCACCTTGGATCCCAGTCCTCAACCTGTAGCTCAAGTGGTAAGTCCTCAACCAGTGATTCAGCCAACACCTAATCCGGACGAGATACCATTTTAGCTTGTACAGCTTTAGCCAGAATGCTTGCTAGTCATTCTGGCTGTGACCGGATGGTTAGGGTTATAGGAGATGATTGTGGACTAATGGGGCTTATATTTCAGCTACAGCCCGTTCAATCAAGCGACGAGCTAGAGTTTGAGTTCCCGTGTGTTCATAATAGTTGGTGGACACATCTAAAAAGGCTGCTACATAGTCTAATTTATCATCAGCAAAATCAAGAAAACCACTGATGTTATTCAGGACTTTTTGAGCAGTTAAGGCATTAGCAGAAACTATTCCATTCATCCAACCCTGAACAGAGTCCAGACTTTGACCAATAAAGTCTATTTTTCCCCCGATACCATTTCCGGGGATTGCATCCTTGATGCTTTTAAAAGTAGAATTTTGGTCCAATTCCTGGGGATTCATACTACTGAGGAAGGCCAATGATTTTTGCACAAAATCAGGACCGAGGGGGAGAATACCATCCACACAGATTAATGCTACCATCCTAATTAGTGATTCACCAGCATATTCCCCCAAAGCGGCTACAAAATCGCCAATACTATCACCGGGAATGCCATTAATTTGACAAAAAGCCACTAATTCTACCACAATTTTTAAGGTGAGGTCAATAGTTTGGGCTTTATCGGGTTTGGGGGTGATAGAGTTTAAGAAACCAAGTAGGGGTATGGTTTCACCAACCTTATTTGCCAAAGCTGCTGCACCCAAAGCTTTATCAGTGCCATCTACGGTTTGATACAGCCATAAGGCAGTTTGATAACCTTGAGATTTATCATTAAAAAGGTAAACCGCCCGTTCACCAATGGCTTGAATTAAATCTTCGTCAGTTTCACCAGTAACAGTTTTAATTGTATTGACAAACCCCACTGTATTTTGCCATTCACCAGGAGCAACAAAGTCCAAAGCGTTCAACAAAGAAACAGTTAAACCACTGGTAGGTAACTCATCAACTAGTTCAAAAATTGGCTTGCTCACAATAATCTCCTGATTTATCTCTGGTATGGTAGTATTTGTTTTGCTACTGTGCTATTTTAGGTTGTTGAGGGAGGGGGGTAATTTGACTTTAGTTGAAAGGTTATTTCAACTTGGATAAACCATCAAGATCAAATTTTTCAATCCAATCTTCTCTCTCACTGGCGTTAAATAATGGGTCTTTAGAAATCACTTTTACTTGGTACTTACCTACCAAAACAGAGGTTTGGGTTTTACCCAGTTCCACTGCTGGATAACCATCTATTGTTTTGGTGCTATTGGCATATTTTGACGCCGTTCCAGGAGTGCTAGTGGTGTCAGAAATGGCTAACTGTGCTACCACTTTACCATCTTTTTTCAAATTAGCCTCCGAGAACCCCTTTTTCTCCTGGGTATAAACTCGACTGTAGCCATCTTCACTTTTAGGAAAGAAAGCATTTAATTTACTACCCTGGGTGGCGTTTTTAGAAACTGCTTGACCACTTTTTTGCTTTGTACTTTCTTGTTGTACCGCATCAAAACGACTAGGTGCTTTGGCTGCGCAAGCTGTTGTCAACAGTAAAATGCACAGTAGCAAGCTGGCCAATATCCTGCGTCCACGGGATAAATTCATGTTGATTCTCCTGGAATTATTGTAATTTATTGTGGTTTTTGTTGAAGCAATTACCAATTTAATGCAGGGTGATCATTTGTAAGGAAAAATTTATTATTTCCTTATTATTTTTCTATTCTTTTCTAAGAAATACTACTTAATTTTAAGTATTTTTACTTGGAGGCTCGATGAGCTATCACCGCGTAAAATGGGTCTCCTCCAGGTAAACCCAACCATTTTTGTATTAAATGAGGAGCTTGTGATCTAGTAGCAATCACCTTGGGGGTGGTAAAACCGGACACGGAGGCAAAATAACGTTTGACTAACTCCACTCTAGATGATTCTGTGCCATCACGCCAGATTTGAATTGCCTTCTGATAGAACATCCGATTGGAAAAACTAATAATCGCCACACCACCAGGTTTGAGAATACGATGGATTTCTGAAAATATAGCTTCTGGATATTGGATGTACTGTACAGACACGCAATTGATCACAGCGTGAAAATCCTCATTCGCTAGTGGTAGTTGGGGTTGGGCGTTAATATTTTGGACGAAATAATGTTTTAAGCGAGGATTGCGTGCTAGTTCCTCAGCGTTTAGTCCGTGCCCTTCCACATGGTCAAAATCTACCTCTGGTGGTAAATGAGACACCCAGCTACTCATCATATCAAAAATGCGGGTTTTAGGTTGCAGGTATTGACGGTATATGTCGGTTAGCTGCTGAATGAATCCATCATCAACATGAGTTACCAATCGTGGGTAGTCGTAAAATAGGTTGTCATCGGTATCGTCTATTTTTAGACGTTGTTCTGGTCGCAGCAGCATAAGAAATATTTGTCCGTAAAATTCTTTTGAGCTTTATTAATTGTAGCAGATTTAGCTTCCTAAGTGGCGATCGCATCGCTTACCTGTTCTATACCTAGCTATTGCACATTACTGAGTTCGACGAAAAATTTGACCGAGTTTTGAATGAGTTACAGCGAGATAGGGAAGAGCAAGCTCGTAAATGGGATGAGCAAAATCGCAAACTCGATGCTTTTCAAGCTGAGCAAAATCGTAATAGAGTGGTTGACCGTAAAATTGTGATTTCCCCCATGGTGGATGAACGGGCTATACCGGTAGCGAAATCCCTAGGTATTGAGACATATAGTTACGCTGACATGGTGGTATCATAGCTTATAATCACACTCTACTCTGTTAAGGAATTAAGTGTGTGAGTGGAATTAAATATAAAATGAAGCTAGGTTGGGTTGAAGTATGAACCGAACACCCCCATGGGTTAACCTACCGCTAACCCATCCTGCAATTGTGCATCTTTACTTAGTAGAGTTTACAAAGATCCTAAAATTAGAGGTTATAATATGGGTAAGTAGCTAAAAACTAGTTACCAGAATCCCTACCATTTGAGGGGAGCATTTCAACATCTATACCCAAAACCTATGATAGAGGCTGAAATTAAAGCATTAATCCAAAAAGAATTGCCCAGGGCGATTGCCGAAGAACCGGGGGTACGGGATTTCGTCTTGCGCACGGTGTCAGAATATTACACCCCCCGGACTGAGTTCGACGAAAAATTTGACCGAGTTTTGAATGAGTTACGAGGTGCTCAATCTTACCCTTTATGACCAGGAGGGGGAAGTATTTGGACGCCCAGAGCAGGTGGAATTGGATATAATTATCAAAAATGGACTGACTATTGTCTGTGAACTTAAATCTTCCATTGACAAAGCTGGTATGTACGTTTTTGGTCGCAAGGCGGAATTCTACGCTAAAAATCAAAATAGAGTGGTTGACCGTAAAATTGTGATTTCCCCCATGGTGGATGAACGGGCTATACCGGTAGCGAAATCCCTAGGTATTGAGACATATAGTTACGCTGACATGGTGGTATCATAGCTTATAATCACACTCTACTCTGTTAAGGAATTAAGTGTGTGAGTGGAATTAAATATAAAATGAAGCTAGGTTGGGTTGAAGTATGAACCCAACACCCCCATGGGTTACCCTACCGCTAACCCATCCTGCAA